>CAZMOH010000036.1:0-9300 GCA_964567875.1 uncultured Candidatus Peribacteria bacterium
TAAGAAATTAAATAAACAGAAAATGAATGTCATATCACACACACAGAAATAAAGCATTTACATTAATTGAATTACTCGTTGTGATTGTAATTATTGGAATTCTCGCGACTATTTCTATTACTACTTTTCAAGGATATTTTGAAAAAGCACGAATTGCCAAAATACAATACATTGAAGGGCAAATTGAAACTCAATTAAGAATATCTTCTGCCTTGGATGGAGTTGGATTAGTTGGGAAATGGGCTTTTGATGAAGGGGCTGGGAATACTGCTCATAATTATATTTCTGGAGGAAATGACTTTGTAGATAATAATATCATCCCAAAATGGACCGAAAATACTTTTCCAGGAGATAAATACGCACTTAAAATTCCTCCATTTTCTGGTGGAATTACAGGGACTTTTAATGAACCATTAAATAGTGAATTTAGTTTAGCTTATCGTGTTAAATTTAATTCACTTGCAGGAAACCAGCAACAAGTTCATTTTTATTGTATGGCAGGAAATGCTCAAGATCACGCTTCTTTTATGAAGGTTGGTAATAAATTTCGTTTTATGCAATATTCTGGTGCTGGCTGGCAAACCGTTTTTCTTACTCCAGATATTTCTAAATTAAAAAAAGACACTTGGCATCATGTTTTATTTAGTTATTCTCCAGAAGAAGCTGTCTTTTATTTTGATGGAGAATTAGTTTATAAAGACGATAATCCCCCAGAATTTAGAGCTTGCTCTAATCAATTATCTAAAGTGACTATTGCAAGACAAACAGGAAATCAGCAATTTGATGGATATTTCGACAATTTAAGTATCTGGAAAAAAGCTTTTGAATATCACTAAAATTTCGCGGGATTTTAATTTTTATCAGGAACTAGATTGTCCATAGGTGTTCCGTCAGTTGCTAAATCGGCCATTGAATGAAATTTTTGAGTACGAGCTTTGTCTGGATTATAAGCTTGATAAAAAAGTTGAATAATTTCTTCTGTTTTTAATTGACGAACTCCTAATCCGCAGTTTTCCAAAGCAGTTTTAACTGTTTGTAGGCGGTTGTCTAACTCTTTTTTCAAATTTTTAAATTCACGCTTTCGTTTAATTATTTTTTCAACAGAGTCTTCCGGTTGAATATAATCCAAAAAACTCGCGAAAATTCCTTTTTTCTGAGCACGAACTGGATTTAAAGGTACAACAACGAAAAATTTCTTTTCCATAATGTCAGAGTATTCCACTAATCTGGAAATATAATCTATATAATCTCCCATCTGTTGTTGCAAGAGTGGATTTGAGATTTTGGAATGACGAGCTTCTAAATCTGCAATATAATGATCAATATCTAGTTTTCTAGAACGAACTAGAATTTGTACTGGAAAATTTAAAGCATTCAAAAAACTTTGATAAGAATGAATAATCGCTTTTTGTTCAGCTTCTGACTTCAAATTAAAATTCATCGAAGAAACCTCTAAAACAGCACGCAACCCACCATTTTTCAAAACAAGGGTGTCATCATGGACTTCTGAAAACTGCAAATATCTTTGTGTAGAAACTAATTTTCCTTTCTTGCCATCTCGAATTGAATTTTTCGCGGGATTTTTTTTCATTTTGTATTGAGGTTTAATTTAAATTGTTTTTCCGTCTAAAATATTAGCTAACTTATGAATTTTTTCATCCGAAACATCTTCCTTTACTTTGGTTTCTGGTTTTTTCTTTTCTTTTTTCATTGAAAATGGAGTCGTCATTGACACAAAAGGATCTCCACCATGATTTATCCATCGTCGACGAGCTGGTCGGAAAAGTCTTTCTAAAAGTAACAGAATGAACTTTGTTAATTCTATTCCTTTGATTTTCACAAAAGCTAAAGCTACGGTAATGGCAGCTGGAATCCAAATTAAAATTTGTTCTAATTCATTTAGTTCATATTGTTTATTTAAATTTGTGAAAAGAGCATACGAAAATCCCCCACCAACTATGATCATAACTAGTTGGCGAATTGTTAAAAACCACAGAATTTGGTCTTCTCGTTGAACATTTTGGGGGACCTTATATCTCATCTGGTTAAAATTAATCGATTCATTATACCTAAAATCCCGCGAAATTTCAACTAAATCTCGCGAAATTTTGCCTAAAAATAATTTTTAGTTAAAATCCAAAACGAAATGAAACTAGTCGCCATCGTCTAGTGGTTAGGACACCAGGTTCTCATCCTGGCAACAGGGGTTCGATTCCCCTTGGCGATACCATTTTTAAATGTACACAAAATTTCTTAATAGTTTTTATTAGGTAAATTTTCATTAAAAATCCCGCGAAATTTTTAATTTTATGTTAAACTTGTTTTTGATGATGCCCATTGTTTTAATAGGATTTAGAGCGAGTGGTAAAACGGCTTTAGGCAAGAGAGCTGCTAAAATTTTGAATTTACCTTTTCTTGATTTAGATGAAGTTTTTGTTGAAAAATTCGGTGATATTCGAAAATTTATTAAAAAAAGGAATTGGCAAGAATTTCGCCAACGGGAAGCACAAATTTTACAAAATTTCGCGGGATTTTCAGGAATTATTTCAACGGGAGGAGGAATTATTGAGTTACCTGAAAACCGTGAATTTTTAAAGAAAAACAAAACAATTTTTATTGATATTCCTTTATCAGAATTAATTTCCCGTCTTTGCCAAAAAAAGAATAAAAGGCCACGACTTAACGAAAAAGTGGATTTAGAAACAGAAATTCGTGAGAAGTTTAAAGATCGTTTACCTTTGTATAAAAATTCCGCGAAATTTACTTTTTACCCTGATATAAATTTATCAAAAGATGAAAATTCCGCGAAATTAGCTGAATTTATTTTAAATCTGCAATAGGGATTTCTTTAATTATAACCTTTCCAATTTTTTGTGGAATTATAAATTTTATATTTTCGGAATTGCGTTTTTTATCAGTCGCCATAAGTTTCCATAATCTTTGAACTTCCCAATCATTTTGTTGAGGGAAGAGTTTTTCAACAACTTTAGAAATTTTCGCGGAAATTTCTGGAGAAGTTATTTTTAATTTTTCTCCAAATTTTGCGGCTAATTTTAAGCCAATAGCCACCGCTTGCCCGTGTGGTATTTGGTAATTAGAATCAGTTTCTATAGCGTGGGCAAAGGTGTGTCCAAGGTTTAATTTAACTCGTTCCTCATTTTTTTCGCGGAAATCTGCTTGGATAATTTCCGCCTTTATCTGCACAGAATTGGCAATAAATGGACTTATATTTTTCCAATTAAAATCCCGCGAAATTATTTTTTCCACTTCGTTAAAATGATCTTCAGCAGCTATTATTCCGTGTTTTAGCATTTCTGCTAAACCATTTTTTAATTCAATTCTTGGTAAAGTTGCTAAAAATTCAGGACAAATCAAAACTTCTTGTGGAAAAGCAAAAGTTCCTAATTGATTTTTTCCCCAGTCGGTATCAACTCCTGTTTTTCCACCAATTCCAGCATCAACCATTGCCAAAAGTGAAGTTGGAATAAATAAAAAATCAATTCCGCGTTGATAAATGCTAGCTGTAAATCCGCTTAAATCAGTTACGACTCCACCTCCAATTCCAATAACTAAACTTTGGCGATCTATTTTTACTTCCGCCATTTTCGCGGAAATTTTTAAAACATTTGTTAAATTCTTCTGTTTTTCTCCTGGTTTTAAAATAAAAACTTTTTCTTCCAAAAATCCCGCGAAAAAATCATTTTGCTTCTGCCAAACGTTTTCATCAGTTATGACAAAAATTTGAGTATATTTTTCTGTGATTTTTTTTAATTTTTCTAGTAATTCTTTCTTTTTATCAAAAAAAGAGATTGAACTAGTAGTTTGAGAAGAGACTTTTAAATCTATTTTTTTCATAATTTCGCGGGATTTAGAGCTGAGTTTCGTAAATAATGGTCAAGCAAAACATGAGCTGTCATAGCTTCTACAATTGGCAAAGCGCGAGGTAAAACACAAGGGTCGTGGCGTCCGCCAACATTTTTTATCACGGAATTTTCGCGAGATTTAGTAATAGTTTGTTGTTCTTTTTGAATGGTAGAAGTTGGTTTGAAAGCAACACGAAAGATTAAATCATTTCCATTAGAAATACCGCCCAAAACTCCACCAGCATTATTTGTTAAAAATTTAATTTTTCCATTTTCATCAATTCTCATTTCATCATTATGTTCACTGCCGGTCATTTTAGTTGCTTCAAAACCGGCGCCAATTTCAAAACCTTTAGTGGCAGGAATACTTAGCATGGCTTTGGCTAAATCGGCTTCCAGTCTATCAAAAGTTGGTTCACCTAGACCAACGGGCATTTTTTCAACAACACACTCAATAATTCCTCCAACACTTTCCCCTTCATTTTTTGCTTGTAAAATAACTTCGGAAAACTTCGCGGGATTTTTTTCTCCATAAATTTCAATTATTTTACCAGTGATTTTTAGTTTTTCTCCAAATTTTGCCAAAATTTGTTTAGCAAAAGCCCCGGCTACAACTCGCGAAATTGTTTCTCTGGCACTTGCTCGTCCTCCTCCACTTTTAGCTAAAATTCCGTATTTTTCTTGATAGGTGAAATCAGCATGTCCAGGACGAAAAGCCCGCGAAATTTTCTGATAATCCTGTGGTTTAGTGTTTTTATTCCACACTAAAAATCCAACTGGTGAACCAAGAGTTCGGCCGTTTTCTAAGCCAGATAAAATTTCAATTTGGTCTTGTTCCTTACGCGGAGTAGTTAATTCATTCTGCCCGGGGCGGCGACGATCTAATTCTTTTTGAATCTGTTTTAAATCAATTTTTAAATTCGCGGGAATTCCCTCAATTATTCCGCCAATTGCTTGTCCATGAGATTCGCCAAAACTTGTCAGCCGATAAATTTTTCCAAAAGTATTCATTTTATCAAATTATATAAAGTTTCTAAATCAATTTGTCCAGTGGCGACTTCCTTATTTTTTATTCCAGCAAAAGTCCAAAATCCTTCTTTAGCGAAAATCCCGCGAGAAATTTTTCCCATATCTCCCATTCCCGCTAAAATCCATTTTTTTTGATCAAGATTTTTACTCAAATTGTAAAATTCACATAAATTATCAAAATTTTCTAAATTAACAGCTAGTTTGTAAAATTTCGCGGGATTTTTTTGTAATTTTTCAATGGTTTGGGCGGTTTTTTCTCTGGAAAACTCCCCAAATAAATGACAGGAAAGTAAGGTTTTATCAGCAGTTAGTTTGGGGGAAGTTTGGTCTAAATCGGAATCTATTAGTTCAAAATTAGCAAATCCCGCAAAATTTTCGTCTCCCCGATTGGTAAAAATCACTTGGGATTTTTGAGGAAATAAAGCACGGAGATTTTTTTCATCAAATTTCCAACTTCCACATAAATCAAAGCGCAGTTCAAAATTTTTGGTAAAATCCCGCGAAATTTTAATCATTTCTAGTAATTCCTTCTTTGTTTTTCCGAAAACCGTAACAAAAACTTTTTTCATTATTTAGTAAGAATCGTAAAAGATTTTAGCAGATTTTTTCCAGCTAGCGGAGCCGGCCTATCAAACAAAAATTCAAATTGATATTTCCATTGAGCCCACAATAAATCTCCACCAGTGCGGATTTTTTTCTTATTTTTTAGAGCATTTTTCAAAATTCGCGGGATTTTTTGTCCATCGTAACCGATAGCCAAAACGGTTTCTATTTTCTTCCAAAAATTCGCGGGAATTTCTGGCTCACAATTAAACGGAACAGTGGAAATAATAATTTCCGGATAAATATTTTTTAATTCTCGAACAACCTGGGCTGACCATTTCCTCGCGAGATTTTCCGCTTTTTCAATAGTTCGGTTGTAAATAAATATTTTTAAATCATAATTTTTTAAACTTTCTAAAACAGAATGGGCAGTGTTACCAGCCCCAATAATTAAAACAGATTTTCCGTTTTTTAAGCTATCAGCTAAAACTTCGCGAATTCCCAAAATATCGGTGTTTTTTCCACGAATTAGTTTGTCGTAGCGGAGAGAATTAATAATGTTTTCAGTAAGTTTTCTATTTTTTTCTGCTAGAAATTCCGCGGATATTCTTTTATGTGGAGCAGTGATAGCCAGTTTTTCGTACTGATTTTTTGATAAAAATTCTGTAATTTTTTCGCGGGGAACAGGTCGTTTTTCACAAACATAATTCATTCCTAACTCAGCAAAAGCTGAATTGTAAAGTAAAGGAGTTAGCGAGTGTTTAACCGGATCACCAATAATGGCCATTTTTTTCGCGGAATTTTTTAGTTTGGCAAGTTCGTTCCAAAAATCTGGAAAAGATTTTTTGACAACACTCGGTTGTTCAATTTTTAAACCAGGACAAATAACTTGGGCCAGGCCAAAACTCATTCCGACGCGGTGATCGTTAAAAGTTTTGATTATGATTTCAGACCTATTTCGGTCAAAAAATTCTTGCGGATTACTACCATAGATGATAATAGAATCCCGCGAAATTTCAGTTTTAACACCGATTTTTTTTAACTCACTTTGTAGAACTTCTAAACGCTGACATTCTTTGAAAGGTAAAGTTTCCAACCCAGTCAGAATGGTTTTTTCTCCTTTACAAAAAGCAGATAAAACAGCAATTGTTTGCGCACTGTCAGGGAAATTTTGGCAATTAATTTCACCCGGACTTTGTAATTTTTTCGCGGAAAATTCTAGTCCGTCTGAAATTTCGCGAGATTCTAGACCCATTTTCTCTAAAATTTTTAAAACTTTTGCATCTGGTTGAAGTGATTTTTTTCGCAATCCGCGGAATTTCCCGCGAGATTTTGTTAATAAAATTGCTCCTAACAAATATCCCGCACTAGCCCAATCTGGTTCAATTAGATATTTTTGCGGACTTTTATAATTCCCCGAAATTTCATAAGTATCATTTTTTTCGCGGATTTTTATCCCAAAATCTAATAAAACTTTTATCGTTAATTTCAAATAACTTGAAGAAACTTTTTTCCCCAAAACTTTTATTTTTTTTATTCCCAAAGCTGGTGCAGACAACATAATTGAGCTTAAAAATTGACTGCTGGCACTGGCCTTAATTTCAATTTCTTCAGATAATTTGCTGGCAGAAATTTCTAATGGAAAATCCCGCGAAATTTTTGCTCCCGCCTTTTGTAAAGCTTCAATCAGCGGTGAAATTGGTCGCTCGCGGAGTCTTTGAGAACCATCTAAAATTTGTTTGCCCGGAACTTGACAAAGAAAACTTAATAAAAATCGTAAAGGAGTTCCGCCGTGTCCAACAAAGATTTTGGTATTTAAATCAGAACTGCTTCTTTTCGGAATAACTTTAATTTTATTTTTCGCGAGATTTTCTATTTCAACTCCGCATTGTTGGAGAGCTTTTACTAAATTCTGAACATCATCACCAGCCGGTAAGTTTTCTAAAATAGTTGGTTTTGGACAGAGTGAGGCACAAATTAAAGCTCTTTGAGCAATAGATTTAGAGCCAGGAATTTTTAAATCAATCATTTTTGGTGAGTTTTTTAGCAAGTTCGGTAATAAATTTTTCCGTTTTTTCCCAGCCTAAACAGGCGTCAGTAATTGATTTTCCGTATTCTAAATTTTCGCGGGATTTTAGTTTTGAACAATTTTGTTGTCCATCAACTAGAAAGCTTTCCAGCATCCAACCTTTTAATTCTTTTTCTAGTCCAATTTCTCGCGAAATTTTCAGACTTTCCCAAACAATATCTGGTTGTTTTAAAGGATTTTTTTGTCCATTTTTATCAATAGAATTTTCATGACTGGCATCAATTAAAAAACTTTTATTTTGAATTGGTTTTTCCGCAAAATATTTGGCAAGTTTTTTTAACTTTTCCCGCGAAATATTTGGTTTGCCTTTTCCACCACGCAAAACCAAATGCACAAAAGGGTTTCCAGAAGTTTTAACTTGAGTGTTTTTGACAGCTAAATAATTCGGCGACTGTCCAGCTAAAACCGAGTTTATGCCAATTTTAATACTGCCTGAAGTAGGATTTTTCATTCCAATTGGCAAATCCAACATGGAAGCCAAGATACGATGTTCTTGATTTTCACTAGAGCGAGCACCAATGGCCGCCCAGCTCAATAAATCGCGGAAATAACTTTCTTGCCGCGGGAAAAGAATTTCATCGGCAATTGGTAAACCCTTTTTTATTACTTCCAACATCATTTTTCGGCAGTAAAAAATTCCGGCAGGCATATCAATTTCACCAAAAGGATCTGGTTGCACAATGGGACCCTGCCAACCGACAATTGTGCGTGGTTTTTGAATATAAACTCGCATAACAATTTTTAAATTTTCGCGGAATTTTTTAGCCAAGGGAGCTAATTTTTCCGCATAATCTAAAACAGCTTGGTCTGGCCAAGCGCTACAAGGACCAATAATTAGCAGTTTTCGTGAATCTTGTCCGCTTAAAATCCCGCGAATTTCTTCGCGGTCATTCAAAACTTGCTCTTTTAATTTAGAAGAAAGAGGAAGTTTAGTTTTTACCTCGGCTTTTGAGGGTAAGGTTTTTTGTATTAAGTAAGACATTTTATTTAATTGTAAGGAAATAGATTTTTTTCGCGAGATGTTGAAATATATTTATTAGATAAAATAGAAGAAATTGTTCCCGCTGACATATCTTCATATTGTCGTGAAAACTCACGAAGGGCGATAAAACTTGGTGGTAAAATCTCGTTTGGAAGTTTATTCGCCTCTTTTATTTTTTCTTGAATAAACCTATTTATAGCAATAACTGTGGCGTGACTTTGAGCCATTGCCTGATCATGAATTTTCCCAGTAATTTCTTTATCTCCAATTTTAGAAATGATTTTTGTATCAATTTTTTTAAATAAATTCAAAATTTCGCGGGATTTTGGGCATCTTAAAGTTAGAATTCCGCGTCTGTTTTTATCAAAACTTTTTGGTCCAAAAAGAGGATGAAAACCAGTCACATTTTTAGAAAATTTTTGGCAAATATAATTAGTTTCTTCTTGAACAGAACAAATATTAACTAGATGTTTCCCGCGAAATTTTTTCGCAACTTCAGGATAAGCCTCAGCAGGAACAGCTAAAATAATAGTTTCTGAATCTTCAGCAAAGTCTACATAATCCGCGAAAATTTTTCGCAAAAATTTTCCGTAATATCCGTTACCAACAATTTGTAATTTCATTTTTAAGGTAAAATAAAAAAAATCCAGCGGAGAGGCTGGACAGATGTTTAGAGATTTTTCAATTTACTAAACTAACTACCAGCCTGCGCTAGAAAATAAAAAAAGTAGTTAGCGAAAAATTGATTTCTCATTCGTTCGCAGGTTAAATGTTTATAAAGATTTGTCAAATTT
>CAZMOH010000037.1:0-9210 GCA_964567875.1 uncultured Candidatus Peribacteria bacterium
TTAAAACTTAATTTCCGGAGTTTTTTCTAATTCTTCACGTGATTCAGATGCTTCAAATAATTTTTCTGGGTGAAAGTTAAACATTCCTGCAATGATTGAAGTTGGGAACATTTGAATATAAGTATTGTATTGAGTTGTTGTTTCGTTGAAGTAGTTTCGAGTTCCAGCTAATTTGTTTTCTATTTCCTCAATAGAATTTTGTAACTGTTGGAAATTTTCGCTAGCTTTTAGGTTTGGATAATTTTCTGCGACTGCAAACAAGTTTTTCAAAGCTCCACTAAGCATATTGTCTGCCGCAATTTTTTCACTAGCTGATGTTGCATTCATAAAGCTTGTTCGCGCTTTAGTTAGGCTTTCCAAAGTTTCTCGCTCGTGTTTCATATATCCTTTAACTGTTTCCAAAAGTTGAGGAATCATATCAAATCTTTGTTTCAAACTAACATCAATATCTGAAAAAGATTGATCGCGTTTATTCTTTCGCACAATAATTCCGTTATATTTGCCCATGACCCACATGGCAATAGCTGCAATAATTCCGATAACGATTAGTAATCCGATCATTTTTTTATTAAAAATTAAAATTTCGCGGGGAGTATAACATAAATTTATTTTTTCTGAAAATTTTACGAGATTTCCCAAAAAACAAAAATTTTCTAAAATTAAAAAAATGAAAGAAGAAACTTGTCGGATTTTTGGAGAAAAAGTTTATTTTTTTCGAATAGGAAACAAAAAATCCGCGAAAAAAATCGTTATTTTACATGGCTGGGACCCAACAAAGCGCGTTAGTAAAGGTTTTTTACCGTTAGCGGAAATTCTCGCGAAAAAATTACGGGCCGAAATAATTATTCCTGACTTACCTGGTTTTGGAAAAAGTCCCCTTCCACAAAGGAAATATATTGAATCTAATTACGGAGAATTTTGCGAAAATCCGCGCAAAGCTGGTGAAATTATGCAAAAAGGTTGGTCGGTTTGGGATTATTCGGATTGGTTAGAAGAATTTTTAGATAAATTAAATTTAGAAAATCCAATTCTATATGGACATTCTTTTGGGTGTCGGATAATTTCGCGATTTTTAATCCGTAATCAAAATTTCGCGGGAAAAATTATTTTAACTTCCGCCGCAGGAATCCGTTTACCGCTGTCTTTACGACAAAGATTTTCTCAAATTTTAGCTAAAACTTTTCCGCTTGCTAAAAAAATAATCCCGCGAAAAATTCAAAAATTTGTTGTAAAAAAACTTTTTGGCGCACGAGATTGGGGAAATTGTCCGGCAGAAATGAAAGAAACCTTTCAGAAAGTTATTGCCGAACCATGTATCCGCGAAAATTTAAAAGAAATTAAAAACAAAGTTTTACTAATTTGGGGGAAACAAGACACAATAACTCCGCTTGAAGCAGGGAGAATTTTTCGGCAAAAATTAAAAAACTCTTCTTTGAAAGTTTTATCAACGGGGCGACACGGAATTCATCACACTCATACAGAAAAAATCGCGGAAATTGTGATGGAGTTTTTGAAAAACTAAAATTTCGCGGGATTTTTTATGGCAGGCGCGGAAGGAATCGAACCCTCACCAAGGGCTTTGGAGACCCTTGTACTACCATTATACTACGCGCCTGATTTAGAGCAGTCTGACTTTACAAAATCCCGCGAAAAAATCAAAAATTTGTTGTAAAAAACTTGGGAACTTTTGTTTATGATAGTTTTTCGCAGAATAAGGACAAATTCAATAATATGCGAACAAAACGCCCTTGTCAAAAAGGATTCTGTATTATATGTGAAAATCCCGCGAAATTTTCAGAAATTGCTAAAACTAATCAACCCTTTATAATTCTTTTGTATGAAATTTTTGTCACTAGCTTTAACAATCATTTTTTCCGCGGTTTTCGTTCGGACATTTTTATGGCATCTGCAAAACTGGCAACTTCGCGAGTATCGTTGGGATAGGATTAAAGCTTATTTTAGAACTGGTGGTGGAGTGAAAAATTTATGGAATTTGTGGTTTTTTCGCGGGATTTTGCCGCGTCCCAAATTTTCTGGAAGGATTTTTTTAATAATCACAATTACCTTGTTTTTAGTTATTACCGATTATCTTTCTGACTATTATTTCGCGAAAACTTGTTCGCCAGATGGCTGGATTTGTAAAATTTCGCGGGATTTTGCAGATTTGGATTTTTATTGGAAAGTCTTAATTTACGAACGATTTTTGTGGATTTATGTAGCATTGGCTGTTTTTATTTCTGCTATTCCCGTCAATTTTCAAAAACGAAAACTTTATCAAAAAGCCCGCGAAATTATTCAGAACGCCAAGTCCGAACTTGGTACATTTTCAAAAGAATTAAGTCCGCACTTAAAGAGTTCAGGAATTAAAATTATCGGAATTACGGGAAGTTATGGCAAAAGTTCTACCCGAAAAATCTTGGTTCATCTTTTACAAAAAGAGTTTGGTAGAGATTTAGTACTAACAAATCCCGAAAATCATAATACGGAGGTTTCTATTGCTCGCCTGACTATAAAATCCCGCGAATTTTTTGAAAAAGACAAGTCCGGACTTGGCGTATCTTCAAAGGCATTAAGTCCGGACTTAGTTTCCAAAAAATTTCTTGTAATTGAAATTGGGGCTTATCGAAAAGGAGAAATTGCCACAGTTTGTAATTTTCTTCAGCCAGAAATTGGGATTTTAACAGGGATAAATAATCAGCACATTGCTCTTTTTGGATCACAACAGAATATCGTTGAAGGAAAATTTGAATTAGCGGAAGCTTGTTCTGAAAAAGTTTTTTTTAACGCTGACAATAAATTTCTCGCAAAAATTTTTGCGGATAAAAAGATTCACGCCACGCCCATCGGAATTTCGCGGGATTCTGTCAAAATTCTAAAAAGCGAAATTGATAAGACAGTTTTTCAACTTTACGGAAAAGAGTTTGTTTTACCGTGGGGCGGAGAATTTTTTGTTGATAACGCTATTTTGGCCATAGAAACTGCTCGTGAACTAGGTTGCAAAATAGAAAATCTCGCGAAAAATTTAAAAACTCTTCCGCCTTTAGAAAAAGCTTTAAACATTGAAAAGACCGCTAGTGGTGGATTTATTTTACGTGATCTTTATTCCCAAAACCCAGATGGAGTATTGGCGGCAATTGACCATTTGGCAAAATTTCGCGGGAATTTAGTTTATGTTGGAGTTCCATTACTTGAACTGGGAAAAGATTCTGAAAAAGTTCATCGAAAAATCTTTGAAAAACTGGCGAAAATTAAGGCAGAAGTTTTTTGGTTGAAAGATGAATATTCTGCACTTGGAAAAGAAATTTGCGGAAAAAATTTTCACGGGCAAAATCCCGCGAAATTAGCCAAAATACGAAAAAATTTAGGAAAAAATGATGCAATTTTATTTACGGGGCGAGTTGAGAATCTTTAAAATAAAAATTTCGCGGGATTTTTAAAAAAGTAGACTGATTAAAAAACACAGGTTCTTATCTCTTTCTAGTATTTAATGGTGGGCAGGACAGGATTCGAACCTGTGAAGGCTGAGCCGGCAGATTTACAGTCTGCTGCGTTTGACCGCTTCGCTACCTACCCACAAAACTGCACGAAATATATTTTTCTAGAAAAAAAAGTCAATTTCAGATTCTAAGAATTTCTCGTTTTGTGGATTTTGAAAATGAGTTTGGCTTATTTGATTTATAAAAAATTGACAAGAACAAAAGAAATCATAAAATCGCGGGGAATTTTTGGATATTTAAAATGACAAATACGTTAACACTGGTTGCCGAAAAAAGGAATCCTTCCCGACAAATAAATCGTGAACTACGAAATAAAAGAAGAGTTTTAGGAGTTGTTTATGGGCATGGAAGAACCCCAATGCCGGTTTCTGTAGATGCTTCTGATGTATTGCGAGCTTATCGTAAAGTTGGAACTTCTACCTTGATAAATTTGGAGGTTGATGGTGAGAAAATCGTTGTTTTAATGAAAGAAGTTAGTCTGCATCCAGTTCGTCATGAGATAAATCATGTTGATTTCTTTGCTGCTAATTTGAAAGAGAAAGCGGTTGTGCATGTTCCATTAAAATTTGTGGGTGAAAGTCCTGCTGTAAAATTGGGAGGAATGATGTTTATAACACACAAATCATTGAATATTCGTTGTTTGCCGACGGATTCACCGCGAGAAATAGAAGTTCCTTTGGAGATGCTAGAGAAACCTGGAGATTATATTTCTGTTGCTGATTTAAAAATCGATAGTAAAAAATATGAAGTTGTTGGTCTAAAAATGGAAGAAATTATTTGTCTAGTTAAAGCAAAAAGAGCAGGAAAAACAGAAGAAACAACATCTGAGGCTGAACAACAAGTAGAAAAAACTGACGAAGAAAAACCAACAGAATAATTTTTTTAAAAATGACTCGGTAGCTCAGTTGGTGAGAGCGCAGGATTCATAACCCTGAGGTCGGCAGTTCAAATCTGCCTCGAGTCACCATTTTTCTTGTAAAAAATGAAGTGCTTCATTGACTTTTCATGTGAAAAGTTTTATCAGTAGAAATGATGAAAAAAAATCGCGGGATTTTAATAATAAGTCTTTTATTCTTTTTTTGGGCAATACCAGTTTTTGCACAAGTTCAAATTTCAGAAATTGCCTGGATGGGGACCAAAGCTAGCAGTTATGATGAATGGATAGAGCTTTACAATTCGGGAGAGGAAAAAGTAGATTTAAAGAACTGGGTTCTAGAAAGTTCTGATGGAAAACCACATATCAATTTAACTGGAGAAATTCCCGCGAAATCTTACTTTCTTTTAGAAAGAACTGATGACACATCAGTTGCTAATGTTGAAGCTGATCAAATTTATACTGGAAGCTTGTCTAATTCTGGAGAAAAACTTTTATTAAAAAACTCCAAGGGAGAACTCGTAGATGAAACTCCAGCTAACTCTTGGGTAGCGGGTGATAATTCTACAAAAAAAACAATGGAACGTGTAGATTTCACTGCTTCTGGAGTTTTTGCAAATAGTTGGCAAACATTCCAAAACGAAAGTAGTGATTTTTTGGACTCACAAGGACAAGTTATTTTGGGAAGTCCTCGTTCTCAAAATTCAGGAGAAATAATTTTCCCAATTCCTGAAAATTTAGAATTTGTTTCGGATTTTACGGAAGTTAAAATTGATGAAATAAATCCTGTTTCAGCAAATTCCCGCGAAATTTGGCTGAAATTTTCAATTCTTTCTGATTCAGCAGTAGATATTACTAACTGGAAAATCAAAAATGCAAATGGTTCGCAAAAACTTTCAGAACTAATTGATAGTCTTGTTTTAATTTCTGATAGTGAAAATCTCGCGGGAAAATCAGTTCATCTAAATAAACAAGGATTAGCGAAAATTTCTGAACGAAATCTTCCTCCAAATTTTACAATTTCTACTGATAGACTCGTATTTTCCGCGAAAAATAAAGGAGATTGGATAACTTTTGCTGTTAAGAGTGAGCCATTATCTTTAACTGATGATAAAGTTTTTCAAATAAAAGACAGTGATAAATTAATAGCTGAAAGAGTTTTTGCAAAAGACTTGCAAATATTTATTTCAGAAATTTCTCCTAATAATTCGCAAAATGATTTTATAGAACTTTTTGTTAAAAATTCTGATGGTTTAATTGATTTAAAAAACTTGGAAATTCGTCATAACGGGCGGACTATTTTTTTCGCGGAAAATCCTTTACTGGTTCAAAAAGGAGATTTTTTAACTTTTCGTCTTTCAGCTGAAAAAATTAGCGATAAACCGCGAAAATATCGTAATACCACTTTTTTACAAGAAACGGGAGATTCTTTTATTTGGGAAAAAGGAATAAAAAATGGGATTGTGGCTAGTTCGGGGACAGTAGAAGTTATTTTATGGTCTGGAACAACTTGGGAAAATCCCGCGAAATTAGCTGATTTTGTCTGTTGGGCGGATAAAAAACTTAATAAAACCGAAACAAAACGCTTGAAAAAATTACAACCTTTAAACTGGAACGGAGCTTGTTTTGCCAGCCAAAAATTGCAAAAAGATGAATCAATTGCCCGTACTGAACCACAGACTGATACTAATAATTCGCGGGATTTTTATCACCATCTACATGGAAGTCCAGGCGAACCAAATTTTTTAAAAAACCATCGTCCTCACGCCAAAATTAAATTACAAAGTGGAGAATTTCGCGGGAAATCGCGTGTAAATTTTACGGGAAAAGAAAGTGATAATTCAGCGTCCACGGATGGAGACGGTTTGGATGATCTAAAAAAATTTGAGTGGCGAGTGAATGGTCAAAGTTGTGGAGATTTTGAAAAAGATGGGTGGAATTGGGAAAATGAAAACTGTTATTTGGAATCGCAAAAATACAATCCCAGTTATATGTATTTTGATTTCGATAATTTTGCGGAATTTGAAATTTCCTTGCGAGTAACTGATTTAGCGGGATTTTCGGACACAACTAAAATTATAATTTCCCGCGAAAAAACTGAAACGGAAGAACAAAAAGATAAGAAAAACTCAGAAAAAACTTTCAATTACAACCAAGACAACAGCGATAATAGTTTTTTCGCGGATTTTTTGGAAAAAGTTGATTTAGAAAAATTAAAGGAAATTGCTTACAATGAAAAATTACTAGAGCCAATAAAACCAGCTCCACGATATTTATTTGCGCGAGATAAATTTTCTGCCGAAGAAAGAAGCCTCATGGCTAAAAATATTGGCTTAATTTTTCAGTGATTTTATAAATTTTCTAATTCAATTTCAATTTCTGCGTCTTCAGGAGCATCTTCCTTAATTCCAGAAATACAAGTCAAAACCTCATCTTCTTCTAAAGGGACTTGAGCATCACCAAATTCGTTATCAATAATAAATTCGCGTCCTTTTTTTACTTTACATTTACAACTTCCGCAAACTCCTACTCCACAAGCTACTGGCACCTCGGCTCCATTTTCTTGTCCTTGAGTAGAAATAGGGTCATCAGAATTTCCCGCGAAATCAGCGATTTGTTTACCTGAATTATCTTTGATTATAACTTTTGCCATATTTTTATCATAAGAAACTATTTTGATTCTATCTTCAAAAAAGAATTTGGCAAATTTTCGCGGGATTTGTCATAATATTTTTGATGGAAAATTTAGAAAAACAAGGCGGTCTATCAGCTAATCATTTAAAAGAACTTGAAGGAGTTCTTTCTTCCTTATTAACAAATCAGGAGATAATAATTGCTCAAAATAAGGAACTTTTAGCAGCTAAAAAAGCTGCGAAAATTTGGGGAATTGTGAAAATCGGTCTTTTTTTATTATTAACTTTTGGGTCAATTTTATTTGTCCCACAAATAATCAAAGGGCTTACTAATCAGGTAACTTCAAATATAAATGTAGGAGATATTGCTAAAAAGAACGGGATACAAATTAATGCCAATCAATTATCAGAATTAGAACAACTTTTAAAATAAAATTTCGCGGGATTTCTTATTGAAAAAAGTCTTTAAAACTGGTATAATTGCTAGATTTAAAGTAAAAAATAAATGGGATTAATCCGTGATATGGCAACTAAAAAAGCCAAAGAAAGAATCAGTTCTAAGGCTTCTCTACTAAGTCCGTTAGAAAAAATGGCGGAAAGCATTAATTTAAAAGATAAAATTGATAAAAAATTAGGAAAAAAAGAGGTAACTAGTGAATCCTTTGTTGAAAAATCAGAATTAAAGGAAGAAGTAAAAGAAAATGCTGAAAAAATCCCGCGAAAAAATTTTAAGGAAAGTTTTGTAAAACGAGTTATTAAAACTTCTTTGGGGATTTTAGGGTTTGGAATTGGCAAGGAGGTTTTGTCTAAAAAAGCCACTGAAACTGTTTCCGAAACGGCAGCCGAGGTCTTGACTAATGATGAAAAACTAAAAAAGGCCAATGATGAATTAGAAAAACAAATAAATGATAAAAGTAGTTTGCTAAATAAATTTAATAAGGAGAAAGATCCTGAAAAAAGAAAAAAATTAAAAGAAAAAATTAAAAAATATCGTGCCGATAATTTTCAATTTATAGATATGCTAAAAGATACTTGGCAAGAAACTGCTGTTGATGAGAATGGTAAATCTCGCGGGATTTTTTCTCATTTATGGCACTCAATAGGGCGATTTTTTTCAAATGTCCCTTTCTTTTTTGGCATTAAAAAGGCTAAAAAAAATGGTATTTTTGAAATGCAAGATGAACTTGAAGCATTACGAGCAAAAGAAAAAGAAGCTGTAAAATCAGCAAAAACTAAATATCAGGAATACAAACAAGTCAGTCGGGCTGGAGTAAAGCTCAAAAATTCGCGGAAAATTAGAAAAATGATTACGGCCAAAGATTTAGTAAAAGATTTCAACGAAGATGTATCTGGATTACAACGAAAGTTTAGTCAAAAAAAATTATCGCCAAGAAAGTTTGCCAAAGCTGTTGAAGAAGCCAATATCAATCTTTTTAAAAGAGCGAAAGAAACAGGACGAGTAGAGGAGTTAGTGAGTCTTATGAAAAAAGGGAAGGTTTCTGGATTAGAAATTCCCGCGAAATTTTCACAAATTGAAAACAATAATATGGCTCGACGTTTTACCAAATTAAAGATAAATCCAATGTCTATGGGAATAGCTGGAGCCTTAACTATTTCTGCTTTTAATGCCAAAAGAAAAGGAAGTTTTCGCGAATTTTTTCGTTCTTTGACAAGTAAAGAAACTTTAACCGAAGCTTTTATTCCAGGTGTAGGGACTTGGCGAAGTATTAAAAGAAACTGGCATAATTCACAGAGTCCGACTTGGCTTAAAATAACAGATATTGGGTTGAATGTTGTTGGAGATGTCATGCTGACAGCTGGATATATTAGTTCTATTTTTAGTTTTGGGAGTGGGGCGGCGGCTGGAATTGCTGGACGAACAGCCCTTCTCGGTCTAGGAAAAGGATTGTTAAAGCGTGAAGGAATAGAAATTGCCGCAAAACAAATGGGAAAAACGATTGTCGCTAAGGAAACTCGCCAAGCAGCTTTAAAATTCGCGGGAAAATCTTTGAAAGAAGGAGTAAAAGCTTCAGCGATTAGTTCGGCTGTGATGTTGTCTATGCAAATTGCAATGAAAAAATTCTTTAACAAAGATAAAGTTAATGAAGCTTTTAATGAAATGCTCAGCAAAGAACAACGACGGAGTATTAAACTTATGAAACAGGCCGAAGCAATAGGCCAGGCAGCTTAAATCCCGCGAAATTTT
>CAZMOH010000038.1:0-8408 GCA_964567875.1 uncultured Candidatus Peribacteria bacterium
CGGGAAAATCTCGCGAAATTTTCAGGGGAAATTTGGGATGAGACAAAACCTAATTTTTTGGATAAAGCCCGCGAATTAGGGATAACTTCTGTACCAGTTTTAATTTTTTTTGATAACGGAAAAGAAATTTTTCGCGGATCAGAACCTTACGAAGCAGAAGATTTTTTAGCCACCTTGTAAAATGTTAATCGGTGGAATTCAGACTCTTACTTTGCTTGATTTTCCAGGAAAAGTTGCAACAACAATCTTTACTGCTGGTTGTAATTTTCGGTGCGGATATTGTCATAATCCCGAATTAGTTTTGCCGGAACTCATTCAAAAAAATAGACATGATTTTATTCCAGAAGAGAAGTTTTTTAATTTTCTAAAATCCCGCGAAAATTTTCTTGATGGAGTAGCGATTACTGGAGGAGAACCGACGATGCAATCAGATTTGGTAGAGTTTATTGCAAAAATTAAGGATTTAGGATTTTTGGTTAAACTTGATACAAATGGAACTAATCCTGAAATGTTAAAAACGCTAATTTCGCGGGATTTAGTTGATTATTTCGCGATGGATATTAAGTTTCCGCTAAATATTTATGACAAAATGACTAATGTTCAATTTCCCGCGAAAATTTTTCAAGAATCAATTGATTTAATCCGTAATTCTGGGGCAGATTATGAATTTCGGACAACGGTTATTGCGGAATATCACACGCCACAAATTATTGAAGAAATTGCAAAAACGGTTGCGGGTTGTCAGAGATATACTTTGCAAAATTTTCGTCCAGATTACACTTTAGACAAAAAATTCGCGGGATTTCATAGTTTAACTGTTGAAAATTTAGCAGAATTGAAAAAAATCGCGGAAAAATATATTGATAAAGTGAAAGTTATTGGGTGATTTTTAAATTTTACTTAACTTTCCAACCAATACTCCAAAATCCTAGCGGCGGCGAGGTCGTCAATTCTCTTTTTTTCTCCTTTTTTTCCGCGAAAAAATACTTCTTGCGAAGAATTTCTTTCATTTACAAAAGCAATATTTTTAATACCTAAAAATCCCGCGAAATTTCGTATTTTGTGGCAAATTTCGTTTTCCGTGCCATCTCCAGATATCGGCAAACCGATAACTAATTGCTGACAATTTTTTTCCTCATAAGTTTTTTCTACAATTTTAGCTAAATTTTCGCGGGATTTTGTTTCTACAACTTTTAAAGGGAAAACAACAACTCCGTCTGGTGACCAAGCTAAACCGCTTATTTTTTCTCCATAATCAAGAGCTAGAATCGGTGAAATTTTCGCGGGATTTTGGCCCGCATTTATTTGCTCCATATTTTGTAAAAAGACCTTATTTATCTTTTTTTTCATCTGTTTTTTCTAATAACTCTGGCGGAATAGTTTCGCGATAATCAGGTTTCACTTCTTTTTTCCCATTAAATAACCAAGATAAAAATCCCGCGAATTTTGACTGATGTTTTGGCCAATCCCAACCTCGCTGTTGTTCAAAGTACCATTTTTCAATACCGAAAAATCTTTCTGCATGTTGGCGAATTTTTCCAAAAGTTTTAGAAAATCCTAGTAAATCGCGGTTTATTAATAATTCATATTTTGGTGTGGCAATTGGAATGGCTGGCACGATTTCTTCTAACTTCTGATTTAATGTTAGTAAATCAGATTGAGTTCCGCTAAATAAAACTTCTTCAATTAAGTAATCAATATCGGGGTTTGTTAAATTCGCGAGATTTGATTTCCCACTTTGGGAAGAATGCCAAACCGATAAAATATCTCTATTTCGGGAAAAGTTTTGTCCGAAAAAAACTAAATCATAATCACGATTACTTACAGCTTCCTGAAATTTCGCGGGATTTAATACTTCTAAATTAATTTTTATATCAAGTTCCCTTTCCCAAGTTCGAGCCATATTTTGAGCGATTCGCGAATAAACAGCCGGCGAAGTTGAAGTAATCATTTTTAATTCAACTGGTTGGTCTTTATAAAAACGAATTTCTTCTTTTTTATTGTATTTAAATCCTTTATCTCGCAATAAACGACGAGCTTCTGCAAAATTTGCTTCTTGCCAACTTTCTATCCCTTCAAAAAAGAAAACGGAATCAATTCTTTTCCAGCCAATTTCTTTCTTTAAAAGAGATTTTTTGTCAGTACTTAACAATAAAGCCTTTCTCAAGTGAGGATTGGCCATTTTTTTACTATCTAAATTAAAAAATACACCAATGAATCTTGGTAAAAGGTATTCACGGGTGGCATATTCATCAAATAGATTTTCGGAAATTTTATTTTTTTCTGTTTCAAATAATCGTGAATACATTGTTGTCCAATTTATATCATCTTTTAAATAATCAAATTTTGAATAGATATAAAAAACAAATTGTTTAATAAAAGGTTTTCCCGCGAAAAAATAAGGATTTCTTTCTAAAAAAACACGAGTTAGTCCTCGTTCTTCATGAACAATATTTTTTAAAATATAAGGTCCAGTACTGAGAGGTCTTTTATTTGCTGGTAATTCTGGGTCATTGATTTCTTCAATTAAGGAATTCTGATAACTCTTTTTTTGTAAAATTGGAGTAGTCAACAAACTAGAAAAATAAGTATTTGGTTCTAATATTTTGAAAGCAATTGTGTCTTTATCAATGCGATCAAAGCTAACATATTCAAAAGCTTTTTTAAGTGGTTTATTATCAAAATTAGGATTTTGAATAACTTCTTCAAAAGTAAATAAAACATCTTCAATAGTTACTTTGTCACCATTAGAAAATTTCGCGGAATCTTTTAAAGTTAAAAAATAAGTTTTCCCATCTTCAGAAATTCTTAAAGTTGCCAACCCATCATCAATAGTGTCTGTTAGAGGATTATGTCGTAGTAATCCACTAAAAATTAATTGTTGTAAATCTAAATCAACAAGAGACTTATTAGGAGCGAGGGGACTAATGTTATTTATTTTTCCAACTACGGAATCGGTAAAGATTCCACCGTCTTTGGGGATCCATTGCGAATGAGCTAGAAAAAATTTATGCCAAGAAATTCCCGCGAAAATTGCCAGTGCAACTAAGAAAGTAATCAAAATAAAAACTCTTTTTCGTAAAAATAATTTCTTTAAATTTGGTTTTGAATAATATTGACGCATAATTTCGCGGGATTTTTAATTAAATCCAAAACATTGCATAAAATCCTCCAGCAAAAAATAAAACAGCTAAAACAACTGTTGCTTGGTGTAAAAATTTATCAGCTCCCCGACGAGTTTGAGCAATTTCTTCTCCAGTTCCGCCCATCATGGTCCCTAGTCCCGCATTTTTTTGTTGTAAAAGAATAACAATTATTAACAAGATTGAGACGATTGTGAAAAAAACTTTAAACATTTAATTATTTTTAAAATCGACAGAATTTTAATAATTAGGTCTAGTTAGTCAATTTTTCCATTAATATTCTTTGTAGACATAATTTCGCGAGATTTTTTAACATTAAAAACTTTTATTTTACTACGAACCCAATAATTTTTCCAGGAACAAAAATTTCTTTTTTTATTTCTCCCTGGGCAAGATATTTCGCGACATTTTCATGTTCTTTGGCTTTGGAAATAACCTCATCTTTACTAGCATCTTTATTGATTTGAAAATCTCCGCGAACTTTACCGTTAACTTGAACGGCGTAGGTAATAGTTTCTTCTTCTAAAAAATTTTCATCATAACTTGGCCATTTTTCGCGGGAAATTGTTTCCGCATCTGGTTTAAATTTCATTTTCCAAATTTCTTCCGCTAAATGTGGAGCAAAAGGGGAGAGAAGTCTAATAAATCGTCCTCCAGCAATTTTTGGTACATAATCAAGTTTAGAGAAACCGTTTAACCAAATCATTAATTGGGAAATAGCCGTATTAAAACGGAATTCCTCAATATCTTCACCAACTTTCTTAACAGTCTGGTGAGTTAAGCGTACTAAGTTTTCCGGTGGACAAACATCGCGAACCTCTTTTTCCGCGAAATTTCGCCAAACTTTATCCAAAAATTTTCGCATTCCAGCAACAGCTTTAGTTGCCCATGGTTTACTTTGTTCAAAGGGCCCCATAAACATTTCATACATTCGGAAAGTATCAGCTCCATATTTTTCTACAATTTCATCAGGATTAACAACGTTCCCCAAAGACTTAGACATTTTATTGCCATCTTCTCCCATAATTAGTCCTTGATTTACTAATTTTTTAAACGGTTCTTTTGTTGAAACCAAACCTAAATCAAACAGAACTTTGTGCCAAAACCGCGAATAAAGTAAATGTAAAACGGCGTGTTCCGCTCCACCAACATACAAATCAACAGGTCCCCAATATTTTTCTTTTTCTGGATCACAAAATTTCGCGGGATTTTTCGGGTCCATATATCGCAACCAATACCAACTAGAACCAGCCCAGTTCGGCATAGTTGAGGTTTCCCGCGAAAATTTAGTTTTTCCGTCCTTATAAATTACAACTGTTCCGTCTTTTTGAATATCACCGCGGACATTGACCCAATCGCTAATCTTTGCCAAAGGAGATTTTCCGTCTTCTGACGGTTCGTAGTTTGGAGTTTCTGGCAACTTTAAAGGTAATTCAGAATCAGCCAGCGGATAACATTTTCCGTTTTCATCAAAAACTAGTGGAATTGGTTCTCCCCAGTATCGTTGTCGTGTAAAAATCCAGTCGCGAAGTTTATAATTTACCTTTCTTTTTCCAATTCTTTTCTGCTCCAAGAACTCAATCATTTTTTCTTTGGCTTCTTCAACTGGCAAGCCATTCAAGAATTCGGAATTAATCATTTTTCCACCAGTCTTCTGAAAGGGGTCTTCAATATCAACCACTTTAATAATTGGCAAATCATATTTTTCCGCGAATTCATGATCTCGCTCATCGTGAGCGGGGACAGCCATAATTGCTCCAGTTCCATAACTCATCATCACATAATCAGCAATCCAAATTGGTAATTTTTTTCCGTTTACTGGATTTATCACATAGCTTCCAGTGAAAACTCCAGTTTTATCTTTATTCAATTCTGTTCGCTCTAATTCTGATTTATTGGCACATTCTTTTTTGTAATTTTCCACTTTTTCGCGGAATTCGGGAGTAGTTATTTTTTCCACAAGTGGATGTTCAGGACTCAAAACAAAATAGGTCGCTCCAAATAAGGTATCAGGGCGAGTTGTATAAACAGTGATTTTTTCCGCGAAATTTTCTACTTCAAAATCAACTTCGGCTCCTTCACTTTTACCAATCCAGTTTCGTTGCATCGCCTTTATTTTGTCTGGCCAATCCAAAACTGATTTTTGAATATTATCTAAAATTTCATAAAGCTCTGGGAATTCGTGATTACTTAAATGTTCGCGATTTTTCAACAAAATAAGTTCAGCACCTAATTTTTTCGCGAGATTTTGAACATCCTTAACTTTTATAAAAGGGTCATTATCTGAAGCAATAATAGTTATTTTATTAGCTGACTTTTTAATTTTTTCGTAATCAAAATCAGTTGAGAAAAAGTTTTTTATTTCCTCAATTCCGCAATCATTAACTGTTGGAGCTACTAGAATAATTTGGTCTAATTTCGCGGAATTTTCACTCAAATACCGTTGAATAAAACCAGCTCCCAAACTGTGACCAATAAAAATATCTTGAGGCCAGATGTTTTTTACATTTTTTTCAAAATAGTTTTTCCAGTCCTCGTATTTTGGATTTTGACTATTTGGGAAATCTAGCACAGAGCAATTTACTTTATGTTTGACCAGAAAATCCCGCGAATTTTCAAACCAATTTGATTTAGAATCCGCACCCCAGCCATGAAAAATGTGAACCGTTGGCGTATTTAAATCATTTAGTAATCTTTCGGCGTAATCAGTAATTCGGAACATCCATTGTTTTAATTTTTTCTTTTCTACAGTGCTTCCGCAACGTTCATGTTTTCCTTGCTCAACTTCTTCATTAGCGGCTACAATTTTACATTTTGGGCACCAGTTCATGGCTTTATCTGACTCGTAAGCCAGTCCTTTTTTATACAATTGTAGAAAAATCCACTGCGACCATTTATAATAACTAGGATTAGTTGTATCAATTTCGCGATCCCAATCATAAGAAAATCCTAAAGATTGGATTTGTCGGCGAAAATTCGCGATATTTTCTTGTGTTGATTTTTGCGGATGAACTCCCGTTTTTATCGCATAATTTTCTGCAGGTAAACCAAAGGCATCCCAACCCATTGGATGCAAGACATTATATCCTTCCATTCGTTTTTTTCGCGAAATTATATCGGTTGCCGTCATTCCTAGTGGATGACCAACATGCAAGCCAGCTCCGGAAGGATAAGGAAACATATCCAAAGCATAAAATTTAGGTTTCAAAACCCCCTCTCGCTCCCCCTTGTCAGGGGGATAATATGCCTTGAATGTTTTATTTTTTAGCCAGAACTTTTGCCATTTTTTCTCGATTTCGTTGTGATTGTAATCTTGCATAGTGGCAAAATTATATAAAATCCCGCGAAATTTTCAAATTTAGATATGTTTTATAAATCTTTTCCGTGACATTTCTTAAATTTCTTCCCACTACCACACGGACACGGATCATTACGTTTAACTCCTTCATACTTAGTTCCAAGTTTTTCGCCGATAATAGATTTCCCTGGAGAATCAGAAGAAAAATGTTTTTCGCGGGAATTTGCGGAATTTTCTCCTCGTAGAGTTCCCTCAATTTGCTCAGCGTTTGTTTCTGCATCAGAATAATCGGCTGTTTCCATCTCAAAATTTCGCGAGATTTGGACCAAGAATAAATTAGTAATAGCTGTGCGACGAATATTGAAAAGTAAGTTTTTGAACATTAAAAAAGCTTCTTTTTTATATTCCATAATTGGATCTTTCTGCGCATAACCGGACAAAGAAACACGATCTCGTAAATTAGTCATATCATTAATATGATTGAGCCAGAGATCATCAATTGATTTTAATAAAACATAGCGCATAATTTTATCAGCATCTTCTGGCGGAAATTCTTTTTTCTTATCTTCCCATTTTTCGCGGAGAATTTTTTTCAAAAACTCTTCAACATCCTTTTTGTAACTAAACTTTTTCAATTCTTCTTCAAATTTATCAATATCCGTATCAGACCATAATCCCGCGAAAATTTCGGCAATTTCTCGTAAATTACTATTTAGATCAATTTTATTGGTCAAAATATGATTTTCTACAATTCCTTTTACAAATCCCGCGAAAATTTCTTCTAAATCCTCATGAATATCTTCAGATTTCAACAATCTGGCTCGTAAGGCATAAATTTTTTCTCGGTGAACATTCATTACATCATCGTACTGGACGACATGTTTTCGAGCATCAAAATGAAAAGCTTCTATTTTTTTCTGAGCATTACGAACCGAGTTGGAAATCATCTTATTTTGAATTGCTTCATCTTCAGCAATACCGAGGGTTTCCATCATGCGTGACATTCTTTCTCCTCCAAATCGTCGCATCAGATCATCGGTCATTGAGACATAAAATTGAGTAAACCCAGGATCTCCTTGTCGTCCAGCTCGTCCCCGAAGCTGATTATCAATTCGGCGAGATTCATGACGTTCCGTTCCAATAATAGCTAGCCCTCCTAGTTCGCGAACTCCTTCTCCTAGTTTAATATCAGTTCCACGCCCCGCCATATTAGTTGCGATTGTGACGGCTCCTTTTTGTCCAGCTTTTTGGACAATTTCAGCTTCCCGAGCATGTTGTTTAGCATTCAAAACATTGTGGGGAATTCCCGCGAGTTTTAAAGCATTACTTAGGGCTTCGGACTTTTCAATAGAAACAGTTCCAATCAGTACCGGCTGACCTTTTTCGTGTAATTTTTTTACCTCGCGAGCTATAGCTGTAAATTTTCCTCGTTCGTTTTTGAAAATTTTGTCTGGAAAATCCTGACGCGCAATCGGTTTATTAGTCGGAATAACAATTGTATCAAGAGCATAAATTTTCGCAAATTCTTCGGCTTCAGTCTCAGCGGTTCCTGTCATTCCCGCTAGTTTTTTATATAACCGGAAATAGTTTTGGAAAGTAATTGTCGCGAGAGTTTTACTTTCTCGTTGAATTTCTACATTTTCTTTTGCCTCCAAAGCTTGATGTAAGCCGTCAGAATATCGCCGTCCCGGCATAATTCTTCCCGTAAATTCATCAACAATTAAAACTTCGCCATCTTTAACCACATAGTCGCGGTCTTTTTCAAAGATTATTTGAGCTTTTAAAGCATTTTCAATGTGATGAACTTCTTCAAAACCAGCATCAGTATAGATATTATCCACTCCCAAAAATTTCTCCATTTTGGTAATTCCTTCGGGAGTTAAAGTGACTGCTTTTAATTTTAAATCAACATTATAGTCAACATTTTCTACCAAATTTGGAACAAATCTCGCGTATTTTAAATACTT
>CAZMOH010000039.1:0-8380 GCA_964567875.1 uncultured Candidatus Peribacteria bacterium
CTATTTATGCCTTATTTTAAGCCGTTTTTTAAAAAATTTTGTTTTCATCTTTTAAGACAGTGGTTTAATTTCTGCTTCAATTAAGCATTTCAAAAAATAATGAGTATGGACGGGCGGGAAAATTGCTCCGCAATTTTCCCGCTTTTTCTTCTAAAACATAGGTTTCCTCACATGGAATTCTTTTTAAGCCTCTTCTGTTAAAGATTGTTCAAAATCACAACTCGCTATACTTCACCGCCTTACCTTTTGCTTTTTCTGCGGGGTATTTTGCGCGGTTTTGGTGCATTTTTTGCTCGAGGGCGTCTAAGATATCTATGTCGTAATGGTCGGCGAGTTTAAGTACCCAATAAAACACATCTGCCAGTTCGTCGCCGATTTCATCTTTCTTTTTCGGATTGATTTCATTGTCTTTTGTCCATTGAAAAAGCTCCAGCACTTCGCTTGCTTCAAGCACAAGCGACAATGCTAAATTTTTCGGATCATGAAATTGCTCCCAATCACGTTCTTTGGTAAATTGTCTAATGTCCTTTATGAGTTCTTGCAATCTATCATTGGTCATACTCCAATTCTAGCACAAACTCCAAAATCCCGCGAAATTTTCCCTCCTCACTTCATCATCTCTTCATTTTGGAGTTATAAAATCTCCCTGTGTTCATTTTTAGAACGCCGTGGCGCCGCCGATTTGCGGCGCCAAAAACTAAAAAACTATTTTCAATGAAAGATATTCATCCTAATTTACCGCCCATTAGTTTTCCGTTTTTGACCATTTTAGATTGGTTGATTATCGGTATTTTCGCGGGATTTTTACTTTATTTTTTTTGGGTCAAAAAGACGACTAACCCTGTTAAAAAAGTTGCCAGTAAACCAAAACGAATTCCCGCGAAATTTTCTCTGGCTAAAGAGTTACAAAAACTGGAAAAACTAAAATCCGCGAAAAATTGGAAAAAGTTTTCACTGCAAGCAACCAAAGTTTTGAAAAAAGTTTTGGAAAACAAGTATCAAGAACCTTTTTTGTTTGCAACAGCTCGTGAATTAGTGGCGGAATTAAAAGAAAAAGTTTCAGCAACTGAATTAGAAAAATTTCGCGGGTTTTTCTCCCTCGTTGATCCGGTAAAATTTGCTCATCAGGAGTTAGCCGAAAAACAGGCGGACGAAGTTTTGAAGTTTTTAAAAGAAATTAAATAATGGACTTTGAATTTGCTTATCCTCAGGTTTTTATAGTCATAGGAATTATCTCCGTCTTAATTATTGCGGGAATTTGGTGGCAGTGGCGAAAAAAAAGAATAATGGCTTTACGAATTCCGTTTTTGAAAGATTTAAAAAAAGCGGAAAAATCCGCGAAATTTTGGCCAGCAGTTAAACTATTAACTATCGGAAAATGGTTTAGCCTGAGTTTGGCAGTAGTTTTATTAACTATTGCTTTGGCTCGTCCACAAATCATTTCTACCGCTAAAAAAGTGAGTAAAAACGGAGTAGATATTCTCATCGCCCTTGATGTCTCGGAGTCAATGCTCGCCGAAGATTTACAACCAAATCGTATTGAAGCAGCCAAAAAATATATTGATAAATTTGTATCAGAATTAAAAAATGACCGTGTAGGACTAGAAGTTTTCGCGGGAAAACCGTTTACACAATCACCGTTAAGTTTTGATTATAATGTTGTTCGTTATTATCTCGCGGAAATTTCTACTGATACAATTAATCAGCAGTACCGCGGCTTAGGCGGAACCGCTATTGGAGACGCCATTGTATCGGCAGTTAATAGATTTAAAAACAATCCTGATCGGACCAAAGTTTTGGTTTTATTAACCGATGGAGAAGCTAATGTTGGAGTTGATCCAATTTTTGCCGCGGAACACGCTCGCGCCAACGGAATAAAGATTTATACGATTGGAATTGGAAAAAAAGAAGGCGCACCATTAAAAATTAAAGACGCTTTTGGAAACGAAGTTTACGCGCGAAATCCGGACGGCTCACTTTATAAAACAAAATTTGATGAAGAAACTTTAAAAAATATCGCGAAAATTTCCGGTGGAGCATACTTTTACGCTGGTGATAATTCGTCTTTGGAAAGAAGCTTAGCAACAATTAATAAACTAGAAAAAACCGAATACGAAACGGAAACTACTGTTAATAAAGAGGATAAATTTTGGCCGTATCTTTTCGCGGGATTTTGGCTAGCCATCGCGGCTAGCAGTTTGGAATTTTTAACTTGGAAAAAATGGTTTTAGCAGAATTATCAAACTACTGGTGGCTCATAATCATCCTTTTGGGATTAGGGTTTTTGGCAAATAAATGGCAAAAATCCCGCGAAATTTTAAATCAAACTCCTTGGTGGAAATATAATTTAAACTTTCCTTATTGGAAAAAATTTCCTGTTATTAAAAGTGGCTTAATTTTCGCGGGAATTTCCTTGTTAATGTTCGCTGTTTGGCGCCCACAATGGGGCGAAGGATTGCAAAAAACTGAACGCAAAGGACTTGATGTTGTCTTTACGGTAGATGTTTCTAAAAGCATGAAAGCTCTGGATTTTTCGCAAGGTCGCCAGCTTATTTCACGACTAGATGCCGCTAAATATTTAGTCCGCGAATTTATTAAAAATCGTCCGCAGGACCGCATCGGGTTAATTGAATTTGCCGGCGAAAGTTTTGTTGCCTCGCCTTTAACCTTGGATCACAATGTTTTTACAACTTTTTTAGAAAACATTTCCAGTGACGATTTAGGAAAACAAGGAACAAATTTAGCCGAAGCACTTTCTGTTTCTTTAGCCAGACTAGATGTGCAATCAAGTACTGAACGCGGAAAAGCAGTTTTGCTTTTTTCCGATGGAGACGAAACAATTAACTCTGAAGTAACTAAAATTGCGGAAATAGCTCGTGATAAAGGAGTGAAAATTTATACGATTGGAATTGGCTCAGAAGAAGGTTCCCCTATTCCTGATGGACAAGACGCTTTTGGCAGAATTATTTATAAAAAATATCACGGTCAAACGGTTTTAGCGAAACTAAATCCTGACCCTTTGCAAAAAATCGCGGAAATCACTGGTGGAAAATATTTTCACGCGGAAAAAATTTCTGATTTGAAAGAATTAGAAAAAAAACTCGCCCAATTACCACAAAAAATTCTAAAACAAGAGAGTTTAGCTCCACAAGCCGAACAATATATGTGGTTTACTGGAGCAGGTTTAATCCTTTTACTACTGGGATTTTTCTGTCCAAAATCCCGCGAAATTTTTAATTTATGGAAACAATGAAGAAATTTTTAGTCGGATTCAGTATTTTATTGATTTTAATAGGGATAAGTGGTGGTATTTTAGCCGCTTTCCCAAATGAAATAAGTTTTAAAATCGCTAATTTTCGCGGGATTTCTGCTGTCCAAAAACAAGATTTTTCAACAGCCAAAAAGTTTTTTGAACAAGCGGAAAAATCTTTCCCTAGTTGGAAACTAGCTGGTGAGAGTAATAAATTGGGAGTTCTCTATCAAGAAAAAAAGTATCAAGAATTGTCCTCAAAACTCGCGAAGATTTCTGATACTGAGTGTTCTTTACGTGCTAAAAAAATTCCTAGTTTTTGTGAAAACATCTTTTATTTAAACGGATTAGTCCAATACCGATTGGGAGAAAAGCTAGAAACTAAAAAACAAAAAACTTTTTTTGAAAAAGCCATTTCTGAGTTTCAAAAGACTTTAGCGCTCAATCCACAAAACAAATGGGCGGAAGAGAACATTGCCTTTATCCTGAAAAATTTCGCGGAAAAACAGGCACAAGAACAGGTTAAAAATAAGCAAAACTCTCAAGATAAAAAAAATAATTCTGGAGAAGAAAAATCTTCTGATAAGCAAAATAACCAGGATTCTAGTAAAAAAGAGAATTCCCTAAACCAAAACCAAGAACAAAAAAATAGTTCAGAAAAAACTTCTGAAGAAAACAAACAAAATCCCTCAGACCAAAAAGGAAATTCCGCAAATCAACAAAATCAAGCAGAAAAAAATTTGGATAAAAATTCGGACAAAAATCAGAAAGGAACTAGCTCTAAACCAGATTCAAAAAATCCCGCGAAAAAATCAAAAAACGGTTCCGCTGGTAATCAAGAAAACAAAAAACAAAAGCCAGTTCCTTCCCGCTTACCACAGAATATACAACAGGAATTAGAACGAGTTCAAAAACAACTAGAACAAGACAAAAATCAGCAAGGATTCAATCGGTCTCGGTCCGCAGCGGAGAAAGATAAACAAAATTCAGCTGATCCTTTTAACATGTTTGCTAATGATCCCTTTTTTCAAAACTTTTTTGGAAACGATCCCTTCTTTAATCCGACTCCTAAAAATTTAAGTCGGACTATTCAAAATCCTAACGAAAAAGACTGGTAATTTCGCGGGATTTTGAATTTTTGAAAAAATATATTACAATCAAAAGACATGGATAAAACTTTTAAAATATACGAAACACCCATCTTACTTTTTGTGCAGGTTTTACTGACAATGCTCTTTTCTGATATTATCTTTTTCGTGCTTTTAAAATTGATTGATTTTGCTCATCGCGATAGTTTAGTTTTTAGTGTTTTAACAGCCAAAGAAGAATTGGTTGGAGCCATAATGTTTTTTCAGATAGCAGTAGTTGGGTATTTGTTTTTTAACTGGATTTTTAATTACTACTGGTTTGATAGTGAATTGCTATTACATAGACGTGGAATTATTTGGACTTCTATTCAAGAATATATTTTAAGTGAAGTAGAAATGGCTTCTTATTCACAGGGAATTTTGGGGAGAATCTTTAATTTTGGAACAGTTAAAATAGTTCTAAATAATTCTGAAGTTAAATTCCCGCGAATTCCTAACCCCGCTTATTTTGTGCGAATTATAAATAGTAAAAAAATTAAAAAACATAACTAATTTTCATTATTTCTTCATTTTTAAAAATTAGAATGCCGATGATTCTTTCTTTTGAGGAAGAAGTATTTCTTAACTTATTTAAAAATGCAAATCATAAAAAAAGATGATCAAAAAAGTGCTTTGAGTAAACTTCAACAACGGCAAAACGACTTATGGCATGATTTTTGGAATTTTGGTTTTTCGGGATATCCAGTTATAGAAACTGCTAATAATTTTTTGCCAAAAGTAGATATTATTGAGAACAAGAAAAGCTTTGTAATTAAAGCTGATTTGCCGAATGTTGACCCTGAAAAGGTTAATGTTGAGGTTGATGGAAATATTTTAATTATTTCTGGACAAACGGAAGAAGAAAATGAAGAAAAAGGTACTAATTTTCACCGAGTAGAACGTGTCAGTGGAAGTTTTTACCGTAGTTTTGAATTACCACCAACAGCTGATTTAGGGAAAACAGAATGTTCAGCTAAAAATGGAGTTTTGAAAATTAAGATTCCTAAAAAATCAGAAACCAAGGGGAAAAAGTTAAAAGTTAAAGTGGAGAAATAAACCATATTATCTCTTCGTATAAAAAAGGGGAAGTTATCTTCTCCTTTTTCATAATCTCTTCATTTTTTGTTGATAAAATTCCCGCGAAATTTTAATAATTTAAAAATGAAAAAATACCTTATTCCGCTTTTAAGTTTATTGTTTATTTCCACAACCTGGGGCGCTCAAATAAACCTTGCCGTTAATAAAACTAATTTAACAACTGACGATGTTCTGGAGTTAACCTTATCAGTTGACGGCGAAATTGATAACGGACAAGTCGGTCTTAAAGGCCTAGATGATTTTGAAATAATTGGACAGAGTACTTCTCAACAGGTTCAAATCATAAACGGCAAAACTTCAGCTGTTTTAGAGAAAATTATTGATTTAAAACCGAAAAAGGGTGGCGAATTCATAATTCAAGCTTTAGCGAAAAAAGATGGAAAACTTGTCAAAAGTCAGGAATTTAAAATAAAGGTGCAAAAATCTTTAATTCAGCAAACTAAAGAAAATTTATTAGCTAATCCCGTGGCAGAAACTGAGAAAAAGTCTAATTCCGACCAAGAAGAAAACCAAACTAAAAATCCCGCGAAAAAATTGTTAACTATGCCCAGTCAAACTAGTGGTAGTGAAAAAAATAATGCCGAAAAATTAAATATAAAAGAACTTCCACCTCTACCACCAGTTCAGCATTTTTCCGCTTTTAACAAAATTTTTTGGTTGGAATTTTTGGGGATTTTAACTTTGTTAATTGTAATTTTTCGCGGGATTTTCTTTTTCAAGAAAAAAATTTATAGTGAAAATAAATGAAAATTCTATTAATTGAAGACAATCAAGTCTTGGCTAAATCGCTTCTGCGCGGTTTAAAGAATGAAGGATTCTCTGTAGAACATTTTGTACGAGGAGATGATGGACAAAAATTTTTGTATTTTAACCACACTAGTTTGGATTTAGTTATTCTAGATTTAATGTTACCGGGAAAATCTGGAGAAGAAATTTGTCGTGAAGCTCGCGCCAATAAAATTGAAATTCCAATTCTGATGCTGACAGCCAAAGGAGAAACCGCTCAGAAAGTGGTTGGATTAAATTTAGGAGCTGACGATTATTTGGCTAAACCTTTTGATTTTCAAGAACTAGTAGCGAGAATTCGCGCTTTATTACGCCGAAAACCACATTTAGAAGAGGAAAAAATAAATTTAACTAAAGAAGTTGTTTTTGATTTTCAAGGAAAAACTGTTTACCGAAAATCCCGCGAAATTTCGCTTTCTCCGAAAGAATTTGCTATTTTAGAAGTACTTGTGCGAAATCGGGGACGAGCTTTGACTCGTGATCAGATTTTTGAACGAGTTAGCGATTTTGCCAGTGATAACTGGAGTAACTCCATTGATGTTCATATTAAAAACATTCGTAAAAAACTTTTTTCCGATGAAGATCCTATCAAAACCGTTCGTGGCGTTGGCTACCGCTTGGACAAACTTGAATGAATTTCAAAAGGCCCGTTTGAAGCTAACCGGACAATATCTATTAATACTTTTTTTAGTTTTAAATATTTTTACTTTTAGTGTCTGGGGGATTTTACAGAAAGCCGAAAAAAACTACCAAAATCAAGTTTCAATTCATTATCAAAAACAGGAAAAAATTTTTACTGAACAGGGAGTAACTGTGATTCAAATACAGAAAGTAGCCAAGCCGGTGGTGACCAAAGAAAAAATTTTAGACTGGCAACACTTATTTTTACAAAACATAAAGTACCAAATTCTGTGGCTAGAAATTGTTTTACTTTTTTTCGCGGGATTTTGTAGTTATTGGCTAGCTGATAAAAATTTATTACCAATTAAAAAAAAGATGGCTAACGAAAGACAATTTTTATCTGATGTTAGTCATGAATTAAAAAATCCTCTCTCAGCTATCCAAACTACTTTGGAAGTCTATCAAAAACAGGAGAAATTTCAGAAAAACGAAATTCAGGAAATTTTTGGCGACCTTTTACAGGAAATCAAAAGATTAACCAAACTAACTGACGATCTCTTGTTTTTGGAAAAAAACATTAAAAAATCCCGCGAAATTTTGGATTTAACACAAATCCTACAAGACACACAAAAAAAATTAGCTAGTTTAGCTAGTCAAAAAGGGATTTCTTGGCAATTTTTCGCAAAAGGCAAAAGTAAAATCAAAGGTCATAAAAATGATTTAGAAAAATTATTTTTTAATTTATTACACAACGCTATTAAATTTTCCCCACCACATAAAAAAGTAGTAATCAGATTGCAAGATAAAGTTGTCGAAATAGAAAATTTTGGAAAAATTTCGCGGGATTTTCAGAAAAAAGCTTTTCAAAGATTTACTAAAGAAGAAATTTCGCGGGATTTTCAGACTGGTGGAAATGGTTTAGGATTAGCCATTGTTAAAAAAATTGCGGATGAACACCGAGCTTTAATTTCACTAAAAACAACACCTAATAAAGTAATTTTTCGTCTTACTTTCTAAATTCCCGCGAAAAATTATTTGTACAAAACTTTGATGGCTCGTCCTGCTCCTTCCCCGACAGATTCTGTTGTTAATTCAGGATAATTAGCAGAAATCCAAGTGTGAACAATGCGCCGAAAATAAGGTGACATCGGATGTAATTTCATCTCCGAAAGATTTCGTTCCTTCATCAAATTAATTGTTTTTTCAACTTTTGATAAAACTTTGTCTTCCTGTTCTTTGCGATACCCATCAACATCAATGGTTACGAAGATTTTGTCATCATTTTGTGCCCATAAGATATTTTTTAGCAGGACTTGCAATGAACTAAGAGTTTTTCCGTTTCGTCCAATGAGTTGGGCCGCGTAATCAGTTTCAATATTAGCGCGGTAGTGTCCATTATCTTCAGAAACTGTTACACACAAATAATCTGCTCCAAATTCATCTAGCAGGCGTTTTAGGGTTTTTTGAATAATTGTTTCCATTTCCTACTGGGTTTTTT
>CAZMOH010000040.1:0-1141 GCA_964567875.1 uncultured Candidatus Peribacteria bacterium
TTATCTCAATTTCGATTGAACCGAAAACAAAAGCTGATCAAGAGAAAATGGGCTTGGCTTTGCAAAAATTAGCTGAAGAAGATCCAACTTTTAAAGTTTGGACTGATGAAGAAACTTTACAAACAATTATTGCTGGAATGGGAGAATTACACCTAGATATTCTTGTAGATCGTTTAAAAAGAGAATTTAAAGTAGAAGCAAATATTGGACAACCACAAGTTGCTTACCGTGAAACAATTCAAAAGGAAGTTGACGCGGAATATATTCACAAAAAACAATCTGGAGGTCGTGGACAATTTGCCCATGTTATTTGTAAAATCCGTCCTGGAGAACCAGGCTCTGGATTTAAATTTATCAACTCAATTAAAGGAGCTTCTATCCCTAATGAATATATTCCAGGTTGTGAAAAAGGATTTAAAGAAGCCACAAGTCGCGGAATTCTCGCGGGATATCAAGTTGTTGACGTAGAAATTGAATTAGTAGATGGTAATTATCATGATGTGGACTCTTCGGAATTAGCTTTTAAAATTGCTGCTGCTCAAGCCTTTAAAGACGGAGGTAAACGAGCGGATCCTGTAATTATGGAACCAATAATGAATGTTGAAGTTATCACACCGGAAGATTATCTAGGAGATGTTATGGGAAATATTTCTTCAAAACGAGGAATTATTCAAGAATCAGGTAAACGCGGACTAAATAATTTTATTAAAGCAAAAATACCACTAGGAGAAATGTTTGGTTATGCAACTGAACTTCGTTCAATGACTCAGGGGCGAGCCAGCTATTCAATGGAATTTGCAGATTACGCTAAAGTTCCAAAAAGTGTTGAAGAAAAAATTATTGCCGAACGAAACGGTGAATAATAAAAAAATTTTGAAGTTTAAAACTAAAATCCCGCGAAATTTTGCGGGATTTTTTATTACAAAAATATTACTATGTCTAACAGACATAACTAATATTTTCATATGGTGCTCGGGGCGGGAATCGAACCCGCACGCCCATGAGGCAAGAGATTTTAAGTCTCTCGTGTCTACCGTTCCACCACTGGTGCTTGTTTTTATTTGGAGGCGCCATCCAGATTCGAACTGGAGTACAAGGCTTTGCAGGCCTCTGCGTAGCCACTCCGCCATGGCGCCATTTT
>CAZMOH010000040.1:1151-4573 GCA_964567875.1 uncultured Candidatus Peribacteria bacterium
CGCACGCCCATGAGGCAAGAGATTTTAAGTCTCTCGTGTCTACCGTTCCACCACCCGAGCGAAAAAGTATTTGATGGAGGCGCCATCCGGATTCGAACCGGAGTACAAGGCTTTGCAGGCCTCTGCGTAGCCACTCCGCCATGGCGCCAAATTTCGCGGGATTTACCACGAAGCAAAAAGAACAAGCAAATTTTAAAAATCTTGCGAAATTTGTCTAATAAAAATGACAAAATGTGATCTTTAAAATTAATTTTTAAAAATCCTGCAAAAACTTTTATTACTCTTGTGATTTAATTTCTTCTTTCTTATTAAAGAAAATTGAATTCAAAATATTAGGACAATCTAACTCATCTAATTTAGAAATCTCTTGGCTACAACTGACTAAAAAGAAGTTTTCTTGATTTTCGTCTGGGAAGATTTTTTGATAAAATTCTCTCATTGGCGTAGTCATTGATAATTTCCCGCGAAAAATTAAAGCATCTTCAGTTTTTGAAATTTCCTCAATATTTTGTAAGGAGTTTTTAGTAGTTTGTAAGAGATTTTCCACCATATTTTCTGAATACCCTTTCTCATTACTAATTACTAAGTTTTGTGTTCCTGAACGAGATAAAAAGATAATTCCTTTATCAGGTTGCGGTGGTAATTTTTCCCAAGATTTTGGCAACTTAATACTTAAACTACTATTGCCTAAATCTATTTGAACTAATTTTGCTCCTGAATTATCATCTGGTGAATTTTTCGCGGAATTTTCAGTAGAATTACTACAAGCTGATAGTAATAATAGACAGCAACCGAGTAAAAATATTTTTTTCATTATTGGAATTGTAATCTATTTTTATTTAAAACAAAAATTCCGCGAAATTTTCTGGCTTGCTTTTGATAGACTAAACTGCTAATTTCCCGTTGATGAAATTAACTCTTTTGATGGCTCAAACTCTGGATGGAAAGATTGCTAAGTCTAGCCATCATTTTCCTGACTGGACAGAGAAAGCCGACAAACAATTGTTTGTAAAACTAACGAAGGAATCTGGGGTGATGATTATGGGACGAACTACTTTTGAAACTTTGCCAGGGAAATTGCCGGGGAGATTACATATTGTTTTATCGCGAAAAGCTGGGTCTTGGGACGAAATTGAAGAAAATGTTATTTTCACTTCACTAAATCCCGCGAAAATTTTGGAGAAAGTAGAGTTACTTGGATTTAAAAATCCAATTCTTGCTGGTGGAACAATAATCAATACTCTTTTTGCTAAAGAAAATCTAATTGATGAAATAATTATTACGGTTTCCCCTAAAATTTTTGGAGAAGGATTAGGTGTTTTTTCGCGGGAAATTGAACTAGATTTAGAACTTTTGAAATTAGAACCACTGGGAGAAAACTCCGCAACTTTTTATTATAAAGTGAAAAAATGATTTTAACTAGAACTGAAATACAAGAATTAATTCTCGCAAAAAAATTAATTTTTGAGCCAGAATTAGATGGTTATCAAAATCAACCACATGCGGTAGATTTACGCTTAGGAACGATTTTTTATATTCCAAAAATGTGGAAAGTTACTGCTAAAGGTCGCGAAATTTTGACAGTTGATGTAATGGAAAATAATCAAGACACTTTTGAAAAAATTGAATTAAAGCCAGGACAATTTTTTGAACTAGCCCCAGGAGAATCAATTATTGCCGCAACATTGGAAAAAATATCATTAAAGGCGGATAACTTAATGGGAGTTCTTTATCCGCGAAGCTCTATCAATCGTCGCGGACTTTCAGTTGATTTAACAGGAATTGTTGATGCACATTATTCTGGCAATTTGATGATTCCTATTTTTAATAAAACGACTAATCAAGTAATCCGCATTTATCCCGGGGAAAGAATTTGTCAGTTAGTTTTTCAAAAACTTACTTCGGAATTATCCGTTGAGGAAGCAAATTTACACGGGAAAATTCTCGCGAAATATGAAGGAGCTAAGGCAACTGAACTTGCTTTAAAAAAGGATGATGAACTAGAAGTTAAATTGATAAAAAAAGGAGATTTAGTTGGTTTGAAAAAAATAAAGTTCTAAATCTGCTGAAAATGAAGAAAAAACTGCCTTATTTGCCAAAATCCCGCGAAATTTTGTATGTTTCGTCTGAAAACAAGTTTATGAAAGCAGCGCAGAAGTTCGCTGAAAGAAATTCACAAGATAAAAAGTTTAAAACAGGAGCAGTTATTGTTAAAGATGGTAAAATCATCGGACAAGGCGCTAATGGCTCAAGTTTTCACGAAAAATTTGGTTGTCTGAGAAAGTTTTTTCATGTCAAAACTGGTCAAAAATATTGGCTTTGCCCAGGTTGTTCTCCTCAAAATCACGCTGAACAAAAAGCCATAAAAGATGCTAAATTTCGCGGGATTTCCACTAAGGAAGCTGATCTTTATCTATGGGGACACTGGTGGTGCTGTCAAAGTTGCTGGGAAAAAATGATTAAAGCAGGAATTAAAAATATTTATTTAAGTGAAGAAAATAAAAAATAAATCCCGCGATTTTTTTTATTTAAAAAACGTGATATTAAGTTATATAAGTATAAAAACTCTATTTCTTATATTTTAAAAGTTATATAAAAAAATATATTATAGGGGATTTCAATAAAAAGTAATTGACTAAATTATAATTTGAGAATAAAATACTCTGAACACTTCGGAAGAGACAGGTAAAACTTCTGGAAAATCCCTAGCCTCTTCCGGTGTTCCTCTAAAATTCCATTAACGGAATTATAATACTGATCTTTTACACCAACCGCAATGAATTCACTAAAAGCTGAAAGCTTTGAGCCAATAACTTCGGTTGTTGTCTCAAATGCTTTCTGCTTTGCGATGTCGTCTAGGAAGCTTACCACTTCTTTAGATGCATCAGAAACGCGTGAAGGCTAATATCGGAAAGACTTTGACTGATTTGGAAAATTTTTTCTTTCTCAGCTCAGACGACTCCGATTAATCAATTTCGTTTTAAATTCTTTAACCGAAGCCGCCTCTCACAAAGTCGTTTCTGATAGATTGAAGACTTTTTACTCTTATTTTCCATAAATTTTTTATAAAAATCCGCGAAAATAAGAAAAAAGACATCTTTCCTCAACAAAGATATCTTTTCAAAAAGTTCGTAAATCAACTCTTACTGTCTGTAGTTTATCTGACTGACGAATTTTTGTCAACTCATCTAAAAACTACACCAAGACACCGATTGGAATCGCGGTCTTATACCTTTCTCGTAAAGATATAAGAGAAAAAGTCCCAAGCAAGGCTAAGTAATTAATCGGGTTGGTAACCCTTAAAGAACCATTCCACTTCTCCCACTCATTGTATGAGCACCCGCGGAGCAACTGAATGGTTCTTTTTTTTATAAAAAAATTTCGCGTGATTTCTTCTCCGAAATTCTGGAACAATTACAATA
>CAZMOH010000040.1:4673-8294 GCA_964567875.1 uncultured Candidatus Peribacteria bacterium
CCAATATTAAGCAAAAATATCTAGTCCGTTTTCGGTTACTAATCCAAAATGTTCACACTGACAAGCATCTTTCCCATCAACGGTAACAACCGTCCAGCCATCTTTCAAAGTTTTCACCCGCGGATTTCCCATAGCCACAATGGGTTCAATAGCAATTGTCATTCCTTTTTTTAGCAAAACTCCTGTACCAGGTTTCCCGTAGTTATAAATATAAGGATCTTCATGTAAGTCATAACCAACTCCGTGTCCAGTATATTCACGACAAATAGAATATCCGCCGTCTTTCATTGTTTTTTCAATAATATAACCAATATCTCCAACATGATTCCCGATCTTTGCCGCTTTGCACCCTAATTTCAAAGCTTTTTCCGTACATTTTAAAAATTTCGCTCGTTTAGGATCAGCTTCATCTCCACCAATAATTAGTGAAAAAGCAGCATCAGCAAACATTCTTTTCCACAAAACCCCACAATCAACTGAAACCAAATCCCCTTTTTTCAATTTTCTATTATCTGGAATCCCGTGTACAACTTCCGAATTAATCATAGCGCAAATTGTATTTGGAAATCCATACATACCTAAAAACCCAGGGATTCCTCCTTCTTTACGAATGAAATCTTCAGCAATTTTATCTATTTCCAATAGGGTTACTCCTTCTTTGAGATATTTTTTCATTTCATTTTGAGTTTTTCGCAGAATTTCTCCTGCTTTTCGCATAATCTTTATTTCCTCAGAATTTTTTAAATATATTTTCATTACAAAAATTGTAAGATTCTATAAAAAGATAACAAGTTAAAAAATCCCGCGAAATTTTTCCATAAAAAAAATCGCCCTCTCGGACGATTCTTTTCTATTTAAGCAAAATAATATCTTTAGAAACCTGTACTTACCCCATCGGCAGCAGTTAATAATGTATTCACTAAAGCAAATGAAATTAACACAACAACAATTCCAATTGCCGCATACATAAGAACTTTTTTCGCTTTTTCTGTATCATCACCACCAGAAGTAATGTATAGGAAACCTCCATAGATTACCATAATTGTGGCAATCAATCCTAAGAAGTACAAAATAAAGTTAACAATTTTTCGAGCAATTGCTCGGAAAGATCCTTCCCCAGCTGTTGCTGTTGCGATATTAGCAGGATTATCAGCAACATCAATAAGTTGAGCGTGCGCAGTCATATCCACTCCAAAGTGTGTCATTAGCCCGAAAGCTAGAAATAATCCGAGAACGGGTGCGATAAATTTTTTCATTTTTATGTGAAGGTGTTATAAATTTCGGGTAATTATACCAGAAACTCTTACCAAAAACAAGTGTTTTTGTAAGTTCACTGTAAATTTTCGGATAAATCTTTTCTTTTGGCAAGTTTTTTTTAAGTTTTTTTGATAAAATAAAAATGATGAGTTTAAACCTGCCTTTAGAAAAGATTTTAAGAACCACCCAAAATCACCTTAAAAAACTTTCTCAAATAGGTATTTTAACTGTTCAGGATTTGTTAGAAAATTTCCCGCGAAATATTGAATCAACAGAAATAACTTCTAATTTTTTAAATATTAAGCTAGGAGTAAAAAATACTATTTCTGGAAAACTTTGTGATTTTCGAGTAGAAAAAACCGCTCGCGGTAAAAAACTTGGAAAAGCAACTTTAATTCTGGACGATAAAGCTGAAATTGAAGTAATCTGGTTTCATATTCCTTATCTTTTACGAAATATAAAAGACGAAACACGAGTTTATTTGGTCGGAAAAATTTCGCGGGATTTTGGCAAAATCCAAATTTCTAATCCTGAAGTTCATCTTCACAGAGATTTACATGTTGGACGTTTGCGAGCTATTTATTCTGAATCACCGCCTATAACTAGTAAATGGTTGCGAGAAAAAATAGCGGGCTTATTACCTTTTGCGAAAGATTTTCCAGAGATCCTTCCAGATGAAATTTTAACCGAATTTAATTTTCCGCGAAAAAATGAAGCCATCCGCGCTATTCATGCTCCTCACAGCGTTGAAGAATGGAATTCCGCGAAAAAACGACTTTCCTTTGAAGAAATTTTTGAAATTCAAGTACGGGTCATGCGAGAGAAATTTTTACGAGAAAAATCCGCGAAAAATCCATATTTTGTAAAATTAGATCCAGAAATTGTTAAAAATGACTTAAAGACACTACCTTTTGAACTAACTTTAGCGCAAAAAAAGGTTCTTTATCAAATTTTAAAAGATTTTGAAAAAGATCGTCCAGCTCATCGCTTGGTTCAGGGAGATGTCGGAAGTGGAAAAACAGTGGTTGCTTTTTTAGCAGCAGCAGCCCAAGTAAGAACTGGCAATCAAGTCGTAATCCTCGCTCCAACAGCTATTCTTGCTCAACAGCATTTTGCTAAAGCCGTGGAATTTTTTCGCGGGATTTTTCCAGATAATTCTTGTCGAGTAGAACTTCTGATGGGGGCGACGACAGCTAAAAATAAAAAACTTATTAAACGAGATTTAGCCGATGGACAAATTCAGGTTTTAATTGGGACACACGCTGTTTTAACTGAAGACACAGTTTTTAAGAATCTTGGTTTAGCTATAATTGACGAACAACATCGTTTTGGAGTCGCTCAAAGAGCCATTTTAGCTGAAAACAATTCGCATGTGGTGGCGATGACAGCTACGCCTATACCGCGAACTTTAGCTTTAACCATTTACGGCAACCAAGATTTATCTGTAATTGACGAGCTCCCGCCTGGTCGTCAGAAAATTATTACCAAAATTTTTGCTACGGAAAGAGAAAAAAAACAAATGTACTTATTTATTAATGACCAGATAGCAAAAGGCCGACAAATTTTTTGGGTGTGTCCGCTAGTTGATGAATCGGATAAAATAGAGGCAAAAAGTGTTTTGCAAGAATACGAAAAAATTTCGCGGGAAATTTTTCCAGACAAAAAAGTGGAATTCTTACACGGTAAACTAAAATCACGCGAAAAAACAGCCATTATGGAACGATTTAAGAACAAAGAGTTTGATATTCTAGTTTCTACTTCAGTCATTGAAGTAGGAGTTGATATTCCCGCTGCGACAGTCATGGTTATTGAAAATGCGGAACGCTTTGGGTTGGCTCAACTGCATCAATTTCGCGGGCGAATTGGTCGAAATAAAATGCAGAGTTATTGTTTTTTAATGTGTGGAAAACCTGATGATAAAAATAAAACACGCCTTAAAGCTTTAGAACAATACCATCAAGGACAAAAACTGGCAGAAATTGATTTGAAACTGCGTGGAATGGGGGAAATTTACGGCACTCGGCAATCAGGAATGCCTAATTTTAAAGTAGCAGATTTATCTAATCTACAAATGTTACAAGACACCAGAAATTGGGCGATAAAAATTTTGAAAGAAGATATAAATCTCGCGAAATATCCAGCTTTACGAAAAAAAGTTGAAAGCGGAAGAGTCTATTTTTAAAAAAATTCGCGGGATTTTCTGTCCTTCCAAATTCCTTTTAAAAACTTTTAAACCTGTTCGACGGAGCGCGAGCGCCAGCGAGCGCTCCTAGTCTTTACCAAATTCCTATCTGCCGAAGGCGAAGTCCTGCGAATTTCCCGCGAAAAAATAAAAAGAGTTCGAACTTTATATGAGACAAGTTT
>CAZMOH010000041.1:0-8167 GCA_964567875.1 uncultured Candidatus Peribacteria bacterium
CTTCCTCTTTTTTACTTTTCACTGCAACTATTTGTTTTCTGTCTTTTTTAATAGAATTATTGGAAATAACATCATAAACTCTTCTAACAACTTCTTTTTTTTCTCGCGGGATTTTTGGTAATTTTATTTTTATCCATTCAAAATTTTCATGAGACTCCTTATTATTTTTCCAATATCTAAATTTGATCAATATTTCTTTAGTTTTACTAGCATATTTTTCTAAATCAATTTCTCCACCCTCAATATTTTGAGGAAGATTTTTACCAACTTGTATCTGTAAAATAAATTCTTCTTTTCGCGGGATTTTGTATTTATAATCTGATAACTTCTCTAAAACAGGTCCTTTATAGAAAACTTGTTCTGTATTATCAGAAGAAAATTCACCCATTACTCTGAAAACTTTCTTACCTGTATCAGAAGGCAAAAATGTTTCTTTTTTTAATTTACTTTCTTGTTCTTGTTTTTGTTTTTTTATTTCTTTTAAAATTCTTTTAATTATTACTGGTTTTACTTTTTGGTCTTTCCAGAAGTCTACAAACCATTTTCTAAACAACGGAAAATCTCGCGAATTTAATATTTTTTCTTTATTTGATATCTCTCCATCTGATTTATAATTCATAAAATCTGTCCAAAACTCATTACTTAAGGTAAAAGGAGATAATGAGTAAAAAGAATTAGAATCTATTATAACTAAAGATAAAATCCATCTTTGCACTAACTCCTTATATTTATCTTCCAAATCTGAATAGAGCTTTATTGTAGGAAATAAAATTCTGACAAAACTACTAAACTTTTTACTCTTTTGGTCCGTCAATCTCTCTAGTTCTTGTGATAATTTATTTTTAATAAAATTTTCCTTTTCCTCACCTTCATCATCAAATTTCATACGAAATTTATTTAATAAATCATTTATTCTGTAATTCTTATAATTTTTTTTATTTAATTTTTCACCAAGTTTATCAATTCCTAATATTATTTTCTTATAAGACAACTCATCTATTTTTAATAGAACAAAAGGAAAAAAATTTAATATATTATAAATATCTCTTTTTACATATTTTTCAATTTTTTTATCTATTAAAACTTCTGAAAGTTTTTTTATTTCAAGCATTCTTTTTTCTGTTTCCTTCTTTCTTTCATCAAATTTAACTTTATAATATTTAAAATATTCAGATTCATTAGGTTTTTTCCTTGTAAAAAAAACATCTGTTGTTGTATCTTTATTTTTTTCTTTAGGAGCCCAGAGATAAACATTTGCTGATTTGAAATTATCTTCTATTTCTCTTGCAATCCTTACAATACCCCCATCAGTTCTTTGCTTTAATAACAAATCAAGATAGTATCCCCAATAAGCAACAAGCTCTTTTATGTTTTTCTCTAGTCTTTTATCCAAATCTTCTTCGTTCCCAAATTCAATTATTACTTCAAAAATTTTTCTAATATCTTCTATTTTATCTTTTCCGAAAAATTCCTCTTTTTTAATATCAGAAAAATTCAAACTATTGAAATCCTCTACAATCTTACTACCTAACTCATCTAATAATGTTTTCCTTACACTTAATTTATCTAAATTAGACATTTTTTACTAGTTTATTTTATAAACAAAATACTATATAATTATAACAAATTACAAAGTAAAAGTCAACCCGCAGAATTCCGCGAAATTTTCTAGTTTTTGACAAAAAATATATTTTTAATAACATCTTTGCGCTAAATTGACCCCATAGTTTAGTGGAAGAACACAGGTTTGCGGAACCTGCGACGCAAGTTCGATTCTTGCTGGGGTCACCATTTTTGAGATACTCGAAAATTTCGCGGGATTTTAGGCAAAAGGCTCAAAGTCTTTAAATCCCCAAAGTTTAAAGAAAAATCCCGGGAACATACGCAAATGCTTATTCCAAGCATAAGCAGCTTGATTATATGTTTTTTGTAAAGCTACTAATTTTTCATCAATAAACTCTAAATCATGAATAACATGCTCAAATTTACTTTTTTCGCGAATTTTTCCCTGTTTTTCTAGGTTTGAAAAATAATGATATAAAACTTGCGAAACAATTTTTTCTAGCTCTAAACGCTTCTTGGGGTGTTTTTTAAAAGAAACATCGCGACATTTTTGTCTAATATCCAAAATTTCTTCTAAAGTTTCGTCGTCCAAAAGACCATCTCGTTGAGACAGAGTCACAATTAAAGGAAGCATCATTTGCCTTTTGGATAGAAAAAATAAAGTATACAACCACAATTTATGAATTTGTTTTTGTTGTTTTCTCTTGTGATCAATGGCAAATTTTATCAACAGAACAATAATTAAAAAAGCAATAAACCATAAAATATGTTCATTACCAAAAGCAATAAAATCCCAAACCCATTCTGGAATAACTCTTTCCCAAAAGGTTGGTGGTTTGATGCCGGCTGGCAAAGGTGTATTATTCATTAGTAAAAAAATCCCGCGAAATTAAGTCAAAGTTTCAATAAATTGCCAAGAAGTTTCAAAACCCTTTTGCCCAAAAACTTTTTTTAAGTTTTTAGGTTTTAAATTAATTAAAAAAACTTGTTTTTCTCTCAATAATCCCTTGAAACCAAAATTATTTTTATCCATTCCGCCATTAGTATAACAAATTTTTTAAAAATCAAAAATTTCGCGGGATTTTTATTGCTTCAAATAACTCCATAGTAAATCAAACATTTTTTTATGGAAATCAGCTATTTCTTCAGATTCGATGAGAATCGCCATTTTTTCTCGCCATGAGGCAATCATAACTTTGTTGTCATAAATATTAAATTCTGGTGAAAATTCATATTTTTTACGGTCAATAAGCCTAATTTCGCGGGCTTCTTCGTGATCATAAGATTTTCGTTCAATTGATTTTTTATTATCTGGACAAATTGTGTTAATAAAAATTCCCGCTTCAGTTCGTCTTTTGAAATAATCAGGAAAAAATTTCGGCAATCCTTTATACATCTCCTCAACATTAGCGTAAGCCCGAATATTTTCGCGGGATTTTAGGGTGTCTTCATAAGCTTCCATGACTCCCTTTTCACCTTCAAAAAATTTAACTTTGGGTTTTGAACTAAGTGGGTTTTGCAGAGACTTCAAAACAGGCAAGATATTTTGCATTTCTTCCCTTTGTTGCTGAAAATCCCGCGAAATTTTTTCATATTCTCGTTCTAGATAACGGATAAGATTTTCTGGTGGTAAAACCTGAAAATAAGTTCCTCCGTGTTTTTCTGTCTTACTTGCTAATCCCTTTTTTATTAAATTCTTAAAAATATCATAAACAGTTGGCCGAGCAATGCTCGTATTTTTAGCAATAACCGAAGCGGGCTGTGAACCAAAACTTAGACTAGCAAGATAAATTTTTATTTCTTTTTTATTTAAGCCGATTTTTTGAAGAATGTTTTCAAGCATTTTATTCAGTTATTAAGATATTTTTATGGGGACAGGGCACAACCTGTCCATACATTTTAAAAAATTTCGCAGGATTTGGAAAAAAGTGTTGTCGATTTTTTTTCGACAATTTTATTATACACCACTAATACTAATTTAGCAATATATTTTTATATTTGTTGTATTGGTATTGACTTTACTGTTTACAAAATATAAATTCTCATTGTCTTATAATTTAATAGAAAATGAATAAGTTAACAAAGAAAATCGCTATATTCTCATTATCTACTATTTCACTATTTTCTTGTAACAAAAAAGAAAAAAAATTTGAAGTTTTAGTGGAATATCATAATGAGATCAGAGTGGACACAATAAATAATATATACAAAATAGTTAAAAAATATGCATGGTTAGATTTACCCAAATCACAAAATTATAAAAAAATAGGAGATACTATTCCTATTTTAGAAATAGAAGAATTTAATGATAAAAATAATAACAACGAAAATGATGGAGAAGGAGAATTTATAGATAAATTTCCCCTTATTAAAGAAAAAGCCTCAGATACTGTAGGAAAAATAGAGTCACTTAATGAAACAAACAAAATAAATGGAAGATATATTTCAACAAATCAAAGAATTTCTCAAAAACCAATGCCTAATTCATCTAAAAACAAAATATCAAAAGTTATTAATACAAAAATAATAGTAAAACAATGAATGAATACACTCCAACCGAATTCGAACTAAAATTCCGCGAAAAAATATCACCAACTTTCGCGGGGAAAAAATTTCCCATTCCTGCCCCAACAATCTCTCCAGAGGAAAGAATGAAGCGGCGAACAGCTCATCGTAATGAGCAATTTTTACATAAAGCAAAATCTTATTTCTCCGGAAAACCACTTGTTTCTATTTATCCTGAAAATTTCGCGGGAAAATTATGTAGTCGTGATGAATGGTTTTCTGATTTGTGGGATGGATTAGATTTTGGGAGAGAATTTAATTTTTCTAAATCTTTTTTCCAAAATTTCGCGGAATTACAGGCAGACATTCCGCGTGCCGCAACCGTTACAATTGGAAATGAAAACTGCGAATTCACAACAGGAACTGGATATTGTCGTAATTGCTATTTAATAAATTCTTCTGAATATGCTGAAGATTGCATGTATTCTAAACTTATTCAAAAAGGTCGCGATATTGTAGATTCATCTTATATTTATGATAGCGAGCTGTTGTACGAGTGTTTTAATGTAACAAATTGTTTTGATTCTAAATATTTACAAAATTGTAAAAATTGTACGGATTCTTGGTTTTGCAAAAATTGTATCGGATGTTCAAATTGTTTTGGCTGTGTAAATTTAAGACAAAAACAATATTATTTTCTCAATAAAAAATTACCAAAAGAAGAATATTTTCAAAAAATCAAAGAATTAAAATTACAAAAACGTTCTACTTTAAATGGAATGCGAGAAAATTTTCAAAAATTCGCGAAAAAATTTCCGCATAAATATGCTGAAATTATGAATTGTGAAAATTGTACTGGTGATTTCTTGCTTGATTCGAAAAATTGTCACGATTGTTATGACCTAGAAAAAAGTGAGGATTGCTGGATGGTTTGGGTTGGTGGTGGAAATAAAGATGTTCAGGATTGCTCAAATATGTATGTTAAAGCAGAACTTTGTTTAGAAACATTGGGAGTAATCAATACTTTTAATACAAATTTTTGTTTATATGTTTTTAACAGTAATGACCTCTGGTATTGCGAACAATGTTTTAGCTGTAAAAATTGTTTTGGTTGTGTTGGTCTGCGTAACAAAGAATATTGTATTTTTAATAAACAGTTTTCAAAAGAAGAATATGAACAAAAAGTCGCGGAAATTATCACTCATATGATGAAAACTAAAGAATGGGGCGAATTTTTTCCGATTGAAATGTCTCCATTTCCATACGAAGAAACTTTAGCTAATTACTATTTCCCGCGAAATTCTCATAAGTCCGGACTTATGTCTTCCCGGACTCATGCAAGTCCGGACTTGAAAAATTTGCCAGACGAAATTTCTCAAACCAATGACTTAATTACCCGCGAAATTTTGAATTGTTCTATGTGTGGAAAAAAATACAAAATTCAACCAGCGGAATTAAAGTTTTACCGAAAAATGGATTTACCAATCCCCGTAAAATGTGCAGACTGTCGACATAATGAACGAATGAAATTACGAAATCCGCGAAAATTATATTCCCGAGAATGTGATAAATGTAAAATAGCAATAAAATCAACTTTCTCTCCTAATCGAACCGAAAAAATTTATTGTGAAAAGTGTTTCCAAGAAAATTTGGATTAAAATTTCGCGGGATTTTGTTTGTTAAAAGTAGTATTTTAGTATAAAATAAAATCGTTTAACATGCCTAAATCTGACTTAAAAATCCCGCGAAAAAAATTAAATCAAAAAACTTTTTTAATTGTAATTCCTCAATCTAGCGGAAAAACTACTTCTGCTACTGAATCTCGTGAGAATGCTGAAAGATTTGTGGAAGTTTTCCAAAACTTACACGAAGCTTTACCTGATAAAAAAATGTCTTTTGAAATTGTTGTTTTTGGACAAAATATAGGTTTTTGTTATACCGCAGATCCAGCCACTTGTGAAGTTATTGCTGGACAAATTTATGCTATGGATTCTGACACTGATATTCGTGAAATTCCTGATTTTGTTGATGCTATAAATCCCGCGAAAACAAAACTTGTTTGGTCCGAAGTCAAATTAGATCGTCGTGATATTTTCCCAATTAAAACTTTTGATAATTTTAAGAGTGATTCTTTGGCCGGAATGCTAAATGTGATGGCTAAATGCACCCACAATGAAGGAATTTGGTTGCAATTAGTTACTAGTCCGCGAGAAGATACTGGTTGGCATCACTTTATTCTTGGGTGGGTAAAACGATTTGAGAAAATTCGCCGAATTTTTCGGGTAAAATATTGGTTTAAAAAAAGTGTTACCAAAGAATTTGATAAAAAAATTAATGAAAAAACAAAAGGAAAACTTTTTCGTTGTAATTTAAGAATTGCCGCCTTTTCAGCTGATCCAGCAAAAAATCCAAAAGTTAAATTGGATGCTGTTTTAGGAAGTTTGAAAAATTTCAACACTCTAGATTTAAATAAATTTAAAATTTCGCGGGTTTCTCATAACTACAAAAGTGCTTTCGCTAAATTTAAAAAACGACAACTTTCTGGTGGATTTTTCTTTGATACAAAAGAGCTCTCCACTCTTTATCACTTACCAAATGAACAGATGGTCCCCAACTTAATTCATGTTTTATCAAGAAAATGTGAACCACCAGCTGATTTGCCTGTTGACAGAAAGGATAAAAATATCTCGTTTTTTGGGATTACTAATTTTCATGGAAAAGAAATTCCTTTTGGTATAAAACGAAGTGACCGACGCCGACATTTGTATTGTGTTGGTAAATCTGGTTCTGGTAAATCAAAATTGTTAGAATTACTTATCAAAAATGATTTAGAAATGGGAAAAGGAATTGGAGTTTTAGACCCACATGGAGATTTAGTTGATAATGTTTTGAAATGTATTCCAAAACATAGAATTAAAGATGTTGTAATTTTTGATCCATCTGATAGACAATATCCAATTGCTTTCAATCCCCTAGCCGATGTCCCTCCTGAATTAAAAATTCGTGTTACAATCGGATTTATTGAAATTTTTAAAAAACTTTTTGGGGCCAACTGGACTCCACGGCTAGAACACGTCCTACGATATACAACTTTAGCTCTCCTTGATACTCCCGGAACAACTATTTTGAGTATTTTAAAAATGCTAACGGATAAAAACTATCGTCAAACAATTGTCCGTAATATTCAAGATAATGTAGTTAAAAATTTCTGGGTCAATGAATTCGCTGGATGGTCAGAAAAATTTGATAACGAAGCAATTACCCCGCTTTTGAACAAAGTTGGACAGTTTGTTTCGACAAATATGATTAGAAATATTGTCGGACAGCCTGAGGACAAAGTAGATTTCCGCGAAATTATGGATAATCGCAAAATTCTGTTAATGAAAGTTTCCAAAGGAATTTTAGGAGAGGAAAATGCTTCTTTGATGGGAGCTTTGGCAATTACTAAAATCTACCAAGCAGCCATGGCGCGAGCTGATACAGCCGAAGAAGACCGCGAAGATTTCTATTTTTATGTTGATGAGTTTCAAAATTTCGCGACAGATACTTTTGACGAAATTTTATCTGAAGCGCGTAAATATCGCTTAAATTTGACCTTAGCACACCAGTTTCTTGGACAACTTTCGACAAAAATTCGGACGACCGTGTTCGGTAATGTTGGATCAATGATTAGTTTCCGAGTTGGTGGAAATGATGCAAAAATTCTTGAGGAAGAGTTTAATCCACGGGTTAAAGAACGTGACATCATCAATCTTGCAGTGCGAAATTTTTATTGCAAGATGTCAATTGAAGGAGAACTTCGTGAAGCTTTTTCGGGAAAAACAATGTTTATGAGTTTCCCAAAAGAAAACTACACTGCAGAATGTATAAAATATTCTCATGATAATTATTGTCGTCCTATTCAAGAAGTAGAAAAAATTCTTCAACAATGGGAAGAAGGGAAATTAGACATTCAGAAAAAAATGGATAAAAAAGAAAAATCTAACGGTCCAGAAATAACTGATGATTTTGGTTCACCGATTGTTTAAAAAAATCCCGCGAAATTTTTAATTAACAATTTTTAAATAACATTCTTCGCACAAAACTTTTTCGGGGCGGT
>CAZMOH010000042.1:0-7766 GCA_964567875.1 uncultured Candidatus Peribacteria bacterium
AAAATGAAAGTATTACTCTATGATTTTCGCTGGATCGATGAGCAAACTTGTGAATTCCAAGCAAGTGCTGATAATAGGTTTGGACGAAAAAAGATAAAAATTGGAGATAAACATTCGATTGAAGTAAAATCCCGCGAAAAAAAGTGTGCTGGTTCAATTGAAAATGGAATCTGGAAACCTTGCCCCAAAAATTCAGTTGGAAAATCAAAATGTGATTATTGCCGAGCCATCGAAGGTAATTTTGTTTACACAGCTTTTGATGGTTTTGATCAATCCGAATTAGGAGCGGGGGATTTGGATAAAATTTCCGATACTCATGTAGTGTATCTAGCTTTTTTCGCGGAAAATTTAATAAAAGTTGGAGTAGCTAAAAATTCGCGGAAAGTTTTGCGACAAATTGAGCAGGGGAGTCTGGCCACTCTTTTTATAGCTGAAACTCCAGATGGAATTGCGGCAAGACAAATTGAAACAATTCTGCGCCAATCGGGACTAGCAGATAAAGTGCAAATTTTACAGAAACAAAAAGTTTTCGTCCCGGATCTAACAGCCGAAGAAATTGAAAAAAAACTCCGCGAAATTTTTCAAAAACATTTACCCGCTCTTAATTCTCATGAACATTTACGAGAATTTATTTTAGATAATCCTGAATTTAGAAATTGGGAAAAATTCTATAATTTCGCCAAAATTCGCAAAGGTTCAAAACCTTTTCATCATCTTGATTTAAAAGAAAATGAATGGATATCAGGAATAATTATTTCAATGCGTGGACCATTTTTAACCTTAGAAACTACTGACGAACGAATTGCGATTTGTGCTAAAAAATTTGCCGGATTAGAACTGGATTTCGCGCCAAAAGAAATCGGACTGCAAACAAAAGAAGTTTTTCAGGGAAGTTTATTCTAAAATTTCGCGGGAAATATTTTTAAAGAATTATTGTTTTAGTTTTTGCGGACTAACTAAGTAAAAAATTCCAAATAATAGTGTTCCAACAAGAGCTCCCATAAAATGCCCAGCAAAAGAAATACCCGGACTTAGTCCTATCACGATGTTTGCAATAGCCCACCCCAAAAGTTGTTTGGCAATCATCTTATTTTTCCAGTACAAAAATCCCGCGAAAACCATCATTCCTAAACCAACTCCCGAAAATCCTAAGGTTGGGTATTGTGAAAAAATGCTTACGCCAATTGTTATTAGAATTGCCATAAAAAGAATTAGTAATAAATACAAAATCCCGCGAATTTTTCTTTCAATAAGGGGAGATATTTGCCATAAAACTAACATATTAAATCCAAAATGCATTAATTCATAATGAGAGAAATTTGCTAAAAAGGAATTTATATTGATAATCCCAGGTATAGAAACAATTGGTTGAGGAGTAATTTGATTAAAAATAAAAATTACTGAATTTATCACTAATAAGAGGACAGTTATCGGGAAATTTTTAGTATAATTTTTTAAATAAATTGAATTCATTATTTTGATAATATAAAAATTGGTAATAATATCCAAAATTTCGCGGGATTTTTTTATAAAACCAAAAATTGTTAGATATTTGGCAAAAAATATTTTTTCTGCTACATTTCCTGCGGTTTAAACTATTTCAAAGATGCGAGCAATTAAAATTGATGCAAAAGGAAACCAAAAAGAAGTAGATGTTTCGCGAAAAGAGTTGTCTAAAACTCTTAATATGCGGATGCGAGATTTGCGACCAATTTTTTCGCTTCGTCAGATGCCGACCATTTCTCGTCGTGGAGATGGGATTGTCATCAATTTCCGTTCAATTAAAATAATTGCAGCTGAGGATTGTGTTTATGTTTTTAATCTAACTAGTAAAAAGATTTTAAGTATTTTTATTCCCGATTTGGTAGAAAAGATAAAATCTCGCGAAAAAATTATTCAAATAGAACATGTTGTTTTAGAAGCCGCCATTTCTTTTATTGTTGAAAAAACAAAAAGTAATTTTAATAAAGTTTTGCAAGCAACAGAACGAATTTTAACTGAGTTTTCAGATGAGGGAAAAGTTAGTAACGAAATTTTTGAAGAACTTTTGGTAGTCAAAAAGAAACTTTCTAAATTAGAAAAAAATGTCCACGAAATTACGGAAATTGTCGCGGGAATTTTGGATGACGAGGAGGAAATGGAGGATTTATATTTTTTGAAAAATGTGAAAGATTTTGATGAAATTGAATCTATTTTAGAAAACAGTTTGGAGCAATTAGAAGATATTGAGAATAGAATTGATGAATTAGATAACAATATTGACGATACGCAGGAAATTTTGACTTTGAAATTATCAAGTAAACGGAATCGAATTATTCAATTTGATTTGATTTTAACTTCGGCAACAGGGATTTTAGCGGTTTTGGCAGTAGTAACAGGACTTTTTGGTATGAATATCAAAAATGGAATTGAACAAAATCACGAGGCTTTTTGGATAGTAACTGGTTTGATGATTTTATTTTCAATTTTAACTGGGTTTTGGTTGTGGCGATGGATGAAAAACCAAAAAATTATCTAAAATCCCGCGAAATTTTTTGTTTTTAAAAGATTCCAGGATTTAGTCCGGGATCTTCCATATTTTCTTCCTTAAAGTTCTCACGAATATAAAAATTTCGGAGACCCCAGGTCAAGCCTGGGGAATTTTTCTGTGTTTATTTTGGGATCTTCATTATTTTTTCGCGGGAAATTCTGCAGGACTTCGCCTTCGGCAGAGTGGAACTTGGTTAAGACTAGGAGCGCTCGCTGACGCTCGCGCTCCGTCGAACAATTTTAAGGATAAAAAGGAATTTAGAAGGACAAAAATCTAGCGAAATAACAAAATAAACAAAGATCAGATTTAAGGTTTTTTCTCTATAACTATAACTAAAAACCGCTCCGCAAAATCCCGCGAAAAAAGACCGTAAAGCAAAACAAAGATTATAAATCCCGCGAAAATTTGATTGAGAAGGAGCGGGATTTTTATAACTGGGATTTGCGCGAAAAAATGCGCTATTTGTAATAAAAATTCTAAAAGAATATAAGCTGGAATGGTGATTATTTTCGCGAGAAATATTGGTAAAATTCCCGCTAAACTACTAATAAACGAAAAAAACATAATAAACGGCATGAGTGGTTCACTAAATAAATTCGCGGGAATTCCGCCTAGTGGGAAATAACCAAATGAACTCATCAAAATCGGCAGAATGGCGATTTGCGCGGAGAGAGAAATAGCGAGAATGGATGCAACCCCCCTAGCCCCCCTTATCAGGGGAGAATTAACTGTGTTTTTATTTTGTTTTGAGTCCGGACTTGGTAATTTAAAAATCTCGCGAATTTTTTTCTCAAACATTGGAAAAAAAATAATTATCCCCAAAGTCGCCCCAAAACTCAAGGCAAACCCAATATCACTTTGTAAAACCAGCGGTTGAAAAATCCCAATAATAACGGCGGAGAGCAAAACTAAGTTTCGGGTATCGTTCATTTTTCCTGCGGAAATTGCCCAGCCCGCTACGCCACCCATCAGAGCGGCCCGTAAAATTGGCGCGTCAGCACCAGTCATTAAAACAAAGAAAATTAAAGCTAGCAAAGATCCCGCGAAAGAAATTTTCCTCCCAAATTTTCGTAATAAAAAACTTATAGCAATAATGACAATGGCGACATTTGTTCCAGAAACAACCAGTAAGTGTGTTAATCCGGAGGTTTGAAAATCAGTTTGTGTCCATTTTGGCAACTGATTTTTTACTCCAAGCAAAACACCCATCGCAATTTTAGCATGTGGATTTGGCAGACTTTTTTCTAAGTTTTTTTCCAAAAAATCCCGCGAATTTTTGGCTTTTTGCAAAAACCAGTTTCCTTGATTTTGGGATAAAATTTCTAATTTTGCAGGATTTTTAATAATAGTTTGCACGCCGAATCTTTTTAAATATCTCCGATAATCAAAATCAGCAGTGAAACTTGTCGGTAGAATTAATTTACCTCTAACTAAAATTTTATCTCCATAATCTAATTTCGCGGGATTTTTAGAATTGTTTTTTGTGATTAGTAAGAATTTACCAACACACGCTCGCTCCTCTTTATCAGGGGGAGAATTGAATGAATTTATATCAATTTTTTTTAAAGTTTCCGCTTCAACATAAAATCGCGTGTTTTTTTCTCGGACATCGGGAAAACTAACCACTTTTCCGCGAATTTCTACTTCTTCTCCAATAAAATCTACCAGTTGGTCTTTTTCAAAATCTACAAAATTTCGCCACTGAGCATAACTATTTGCGACTAAAAATCCCGCGAAAATTCCTAACCAAAAGTTTCTTTTGGCAAAAGCTAAAATTAATGATAAAAATCCTCCTAAAAGTAAGTAGTTTGGCCAAAAAGGGAATTGTCCCAGCCAAATTCCCAAAATTATAGAAATAAAAAGTAGACGAAGTTTTTGCGGTTTAGAAATTTCGCGGGATTTTAGCAATTCTCTCCATCTTTTTTTAAAAAAAATTTTATTAAAAAAATTTTTAAGCACTGAAAGTGATTTTTGATAAAATTTCGCGGGATTTTTACCAATCATATTCCTAGTTTAGCATTTTTTAGAAATAATTAAGTGGATTTACTTTTCGACCGTTTATTCTTAATTCAAAGTGTAGATGGATTCCTGTCGGTCCAAAAACATTTCCTGTATTTCCCATTAAAGATATTAATTGTCCGCGTTTTACAACATCACCAACTTCAACTTTTCGAATATGATTATGAGCATAAAGTGTTTGAACACCGTTTCCGTGGTCAATTACGATATAATTTCCATAACCATAATTCCAACCATTAGAGGATTTGATAACTTTCCCGCCAGCAGCCGCATAAATAGGAGTATTTAATTTATTTGCAATATCTATGGCATAATGTCCTTTGTGATAACCTTGCGTTAGGACTCCTTGAGTAGGTCGTTGGAGTTTAACGCCCATGGAGGCAATTGTTCCACCAGAACTAACTTCAATTTTTGGAATTGTATAAACTGGTTTTTTGCCACCATTTTTCGCGGGAATTTCTAGAGAACGGACAATATAAACCTTTTTGGCTTCAGGAATAAAAATTTTCTGTTTAGCTTTAAGTTTCTTGTCGTTTAGATTATTAAAAGCGTAGATTTTCTTAATATCAACGCCGTGAATTTTAGCAATTTCACTTAGAGTATCGCCACTTTCTACAGTGTAATAAATTCCATCAGTTGGTGGAATGGTTAGTTCTTGTCCAACCTGGATAGTTGATTTAGAAGTTAAATTATTAGCCCAATTAATTGTGGAAACATTTAGGCCGAATTTATGAGCAATTTTAGAGATATTCTCACCAGATTTCACCTTATAAATAATAGTCTTAGTTCGTTTCTTAGATTTAACTTTAACTACTTTGTTGCCATCTTCATCAATGGTAATAATTTCGCGAGATCCAGCCGTAGAAACACCGTATAAACTATCAATAAATCCTTCTTCAGTAATAGGTAGATTAGCCTTTTCCGATTCTCCAAAAAAAGTCCCAAAAACTTCTGGTTGAGGAACAAAAACACTTGGTCGGAAACTTAAAACGAAAATTAGTAAAAAACTTAAACTCAAAAGCTGAAACCCAATTGAGGAATGGATTAATCTTTTAAAAGGGAGAGTAACTTTTCGAAAAAGTTTTTTCATAAAATTTATTATAACTTTCGAATTTTAGAAAAAACAGATGCTTCGTCAAGAAATGGAAAATCCCGCGAAATTTTATCTCTTTTTTTCTAAATATTTTCTTACAAAAGGTAAAGCAGCAATAGTTGCGGTAGATGTTTGCCATTTAACTTGTGGTCCTTTTAGGGCAAGTTCCTTAGGTTGCATTGTTGATAAAAGATAATTTTCAGCTGTGGTAAAATCTTTAACAGTAAAAACTTCAGTTTGTTCAGCATCATCTAGTTCTTTTTCTGCTAAAAATTCACAACCTTCAGCTACAAAAAAATGATAACGCATCGGTGAGCCGGTAGGATTGGCTAAGACACTTCCAATTTTAGTTATTTTTTTAGCAACAGCCCCGGTTTCTTCGCGAAGTTCGCGTGCAGCAGCATGTTTTAAATTTTCTTTTTGATCATCTAGTAATCCAGCTGGAAATTCAATAATAAAACTTTGTGCCCCATGTTTATAAGCTTTTTGTAATAAAATTTCACCATTTTTTAAAACAGGAACAATAATAACTGCATCATAATTTAATCGTACAAACCAGTCTAATTCAACTCCATTGTGAGTGATAACTTTTTGTTTTTCAATTTTGCAGTACGGCTCATCAACAATTAGTTTTTTGGAAACGACTTTAAATTTTTTCACGTTTTTATTTTAAAAAAATCCCGCGAAATAACAATAAAAATCTGGTAATAAAAATTAGTAACCAAGTTTAGAAGCGGTTTTCAATTTTTTCTAAAAGCATTTCCGATAAATCTTTTGGTAATTTTTTACTAACTTCTTGTAAAAAGAACTTAGCAATAGTTTTTCGCGGGATTTTCTTTATTTTTTCATTTAAAATGGATATCTGATCAATTTTTAATTCTTCATTCATTATGTCAGTAACAAAAGAGTTTATGTACTGTTCTCTTAAAATATCTCCTAATTTTTTTGTTTCAGGTTCATTTTTCGCGAAAAGTCTAGAAACTAAAACATAACGATCAAAACTGATTACACCAGTTTTTGATAATTTTAAATCAAAGTATTTGGTTTGATAAATGATTTTTAGAAGTTTTTCAACCGCTTTTATTTCAGACAATAAAATACGATTATTGGTTTTTTTAGAAACTCGATCGTAAATACTACCAATCGAGACCATATCAATATTTTCTTTTGTTAAAAGAGTTTTTAGATCTCGTGAAGTTTTTAGAATTTGAGCAATAGATTTAAAACTTTCTTCGGCTGATGCTAAATCCTTTTCTGATTTTTGAAAATCCCGCGAAATTTTGTCTTCAATATAGTTGATAGCCTTGGTTCTAGTTATAAAAAGTTTAGAACGAATAGCTTTTATTTGAGTATTAGAGAGATTTAGATTTTTTGGTAAAAGTTGAGAATGAAGTTTTGTATCACTGCGTAGCCGTAATTCTTCACCGGCTGTTAGGGAAATTTCAGTTCCTGTCCAGTCACGAACAGAAACACTATTTTTTTGTGGAGCAATTTTAGTTTCCCCACTTCCGTTCACATTAACCAAAAATTTTGTTGGTTTTTTTGCGAGAATTTCCCCTTTATTAGTTGTGATTTCTCCTTTTTCTAAATTATTATTAAGTTCTCCTTTTATTAAAAATAAACTATTTCGACCATCAACTTTGACTCTTGTATTTTCGCGGATTTCTGATTTAAAGTTATTTCGCAAATTAAGGTTAGCCTCAGCATTTTCTTGAACTATTATTTCATCACCTACCTTTATCTTAGATTTTCCATCTAAAATGATTCTTTTTCCGTTACGGATTATTTCGACTAGACCAGATTTTCGCGAAATTTCTCCCGCATAAATTTGATTATTTAGAATAGGAATAAAACCAATAACTAAAATTAATCCAATTGCTGGCAAAGCGTATTTAGAAACAAAAAAAGCACCTAGTTTTTGCCAGATACTTTGTTTTTTCGCGGAAAATTTAGCTAAAACTAACTCTTTAATCCGCATTTTTTGAAGATTATCGCTAGGGATAGATTCTGCTTGGAAAAATTTCTCTAGTTTTTGTTCTAAATCTTCAAAGCCCATTTTAATTTATTTCTTAACGGTTATTACAACGAGATTTTACAAGTTTTGTTACAGAAAATCCCGCGAAA
>CAZMOH010000043.1:0-7719 GCA_964567875.1 uncultured Candidatus Peribacteria bacterium
AAAAAATATGAAAAAAGAAAAAGTTATCATTATCGGATCTGGTCCAGCCGGATTAACAGCTGGAATTTATACTGCTCGCGCAGATTTTGAACCACTAATTTTTGAAGGAATGACTCCCGGCGGACAATTAACCGGAACAACTGATTTAGAAAATTTTCCAGGATTCCCCGATGGAATCCAAGGTCCCGAGTTTATGAATAGAATCCGCGAACAAGCGAAAAAATTTGGTGCTAGAACTATTATAAAAAATATTGATAAAGTGGATTTCAGTGATGAAAAAAATTTAAAACTTTGGGCAGGAGAAACTGAATATTCTGCGGAAACTGTGATTATAGCAACCGGCGCAAGTGCCCGCTGGTTAAATTTAGGAAAAGGTGAAGAACGATTTCGCGGAAGAGGATATTCTTCTTGTGCTACTTGTGATGGAGCTTTTTTTCGCGGGAAAATTGTTGGAGTTGTCGGTGGTGGTGATACCGCTTGCGAAGAAGCTAGTTTTCTGACAAAATTCGCGGAAAAAGTTTATCTAATTTATCGCGGACCAAAAGAAAAAATGCGTGCTTCTAAACCAATGCTTAAAAGAGTTTTTAATAATCCTAAAATTGAAGTAATTTTGAATGAAAATGTAACCGATTTGAAAGGAGAAACTCTTTTGGAAGCAGTTGAATTAACAAATTCTGAGACTGGTAAAAAATCTGAGTTAAAACTTAATGGTCTTTTTGTCGCCATTGGAACAATTCCTAACACTAAATTTTTAGAAGGACAAATTGAACTGGAACGAGGGTTTGTAAAAGTTTACGGAAAATCAGGGACAAATGTCCCGTCTGTTTTTGTGGCCGGTGATGTTTCTGATCCACATTATAAACAAGCGATTATCGCAGCTGGACACGGAGCAATCGCCGCCTTGGATGCCCAAGCATATCTAGAGAGCTTGAACGATTAAAATTTCGCGGGATTTTATTCTTCTGTTTTATTCGGATCTAAAACTGTTATGGTTTTTTCTGTTTCTGAAAACAAATTACGACCATCTACTACTTTTAATTTCACAACATAAGTTCCCGGAACTTTATAAGTATGATTTACTAAATTCGTATAAGATTGCTCCCCGTCTCCAAAATCCCATTCATATCCACGAATGTTCCCCTCAGAGTTACTAGCATTAAATGAGACTTTCAAAGGAGCATCGCCGGTCATTGGAGTTGCTGAAAAAGAAGCTTGTAAAGATTTTCCACGAACCGAAATAAACATTTCCGTTGTTGCTTTCTCTCCTTGAGAAGTAAGAACTGTCAATTTAACTGGAAAAACTCCTACTGCTTTAAATTCCCGCGAAATTTTTGCTCCATAATGAATTGGTTGTTCATCGGAAAATTCCCAAATATAATCAATAATCTCACCATTAGAAGTTCTTGATCCGGAACCATCAAAATTTACACTCAACGGAACTTCCCCGGCTGATGGAGAAGCTGAAATTTTCGCCGAAACTCCCGCTTCAGATACAAAAACTTTTTTAGTTGTACTGTATTCATTATTATCAGAATCCCCGATTGTTAGTCTGACTTCATATTCTCCCGGTTGACGGAAAATATGTTTTATTTTTTGCCCAAATTCATCATAAATACCATCATTCTCAAAATCCCATTTCCACTCTACCGCTCGCGGAATTTCTGATTTAGAACTATCAAATTCTACTTCAAAAGGAACTACTCCTGAAATATTACCATTATCATCTTCTTTAGCTGAAGTAGTAATAACTACTTGTCTCTTTTCATAAACTAATACTTTTTGCATTGTTTCATCACGGTCCCCATCTCTGTTTTCTACAATTAGAGAAACCTCATATTCTCCCGGTACTTCAAAAGTCCTTTTCATTTTTCGTCCAATAAAACTCTTAGTTTCTCCTTTTACTTTCCATTCATACTTAACAATACTTCCATTTTTCGTATAAGATTGACCACCATCCAACTCGATAGTTAACGGAGCTGTGCCTTCAAATTTAGTATTTTGTGATGAAATTTCAGCACGAATTTTTTCTTCGGCAGCAATAGCTGTAATTGTTTTTGAAGCTACCGCATAATCATTATTTTGTCCGGTCACTCTTAAGGAAACTTTAGTATTCCCTATTTTTGTGAAAACATGTTCAACTTCTGCTTTGTCGTCTCCTCTAATTTCATATTCCCCATCTCCATCCAAATCCCATTCATATTGCACAATTTCTCCATCAGGATCTGTTGATTTTTTCGCGGAAAATTTAACAGTTAAAGGAACAGCCCCTTGCGAAGTGCTTGGCTCTAAAACCGCTGTAACTGCTTCGTTAGCAATAATTACTTCACGTTGATCGGTGTAAGTTCTTTCTTCATTTGTAGATGGTGATAAATATGAAACTTTTGCTTTAACCAAATAACGACCATTGTTCGGTCCTTTTTTTAGAAACCGATGTGTTATAACAGCTCCTGAAGCATCACCAAAAACTCCATCATTATTTAAATCCCAATCAATTTGATGAATAAATTTCGCGGGAATTTTTTTATAAAGATTTTTACCAATATCAAAGGTTACAGAAACTGGTGCTGTCAATCCAATCACTTTTGTTGGAGTCGTAATAATCATCGATTTTATTCCTTTTTGAGAAATAGGATTAGCTTCTGCCCGCGAAATTAACCAATATAATCCAATCCAAATTGCTACAATCAAAGATAAAATAGCAAAATATCCTCCCATCCTCTTCAAATGTCTCTTTTTAAATTCTGATTCAGATGAAGTCATCATCCATTGGAAAAATTTAACCAAAGTTGCAATTAAAAAAATCAAAGAAATCACTCCAAATAAAGAATTAGTGACATTTAAAAGCATTAATTTTAGTTGAGCTGGTTCCATTCCCAATGACTCAAACAAGGGATTAGACAGCCCTCCTTCCATTAAAGACCATAAAACAAAAGCATAAGCTAATCCTGTTATTCCTAGGATAAATGCCATAAATCCAATAAAAATTTGTTTAGCTGATTTTTTCGCGGGTTTTTCAACTACACCTATTTTTTTAGGTGTAACCGCCTCTGTTTTAGCAGTAGGCATAACTTCTTTTTTTATTCCAGCATTATCTACGGAAACTTTCGTTGGTGGCACTGTGTTCTTATTACTATCTTTTTTATTTGAGGGAAAAATATCCGCGATATTTTGGTTTTTCTGATTCTTGTTTGGTAAATCTGCCATTTTTGTATTTTTATTTGCTATTTAATTTTAATGTTAATTGTATCTGTGGCAACTGAAACACCATCTGATACATTCATTTGAACTATGTAGTTGCCTTCTTTAGAATATTTCCAAGAAACATTTTGCCCAATAAAAGTTCTGCCATCACCTGTATCCCATTTAATAAGGACTGGACTATTTGTTTTTGGTAATTTTCCATAGAAAAAGAATTTTGTATTTACCGTTCCTTCTAGTCCAACAAAATTAAATTTTAACTTTGCATCAAGAGACTCTAATTCTAATCTCTTTTGATTTATCTGATTTAATAAAGATTTTTTCTTTGTGGTATCTGTCTCTAATTTGTATTGAGAATACATTGAATCAAGATTATTCATTAAAGTAATTTCTTTCTGTAAAATAAGTCTCTTGTCTGGATCTGTTTCTCCAGATAATTCCAATTTTTTAGTATCCAAAGTTGTTGTAACCTGATCCATAAATCCCGCGACATTTTGTTCTGTTAAACTTGTACTAATCCCTACTTCATCAACAGGGAAACCAGTATTTGTAATATCGTGAGAATTTTCATAATTATCAATAGTACTAGCTGGAATATTTTCTCCCTTTGCCACAACTATAATTGGAATTGTTCTCATAACTGTTTTTATCCCATCAGAAACCAATAATTTTGCGGAATATCTTCCAGGATATTGGTATTGATATGATACATTTTGTAAATTCAAGCGGTTTCCATCACCAGTAATCCATGAATATTCTAATTCATCACCATCAGGATCATCGGCTAAGGCATAAAACTTAAAAATAGTATCAGTATCTCCAGTATTTCCTGGGGACATTCCACTTGATAAAATCACTGGGGAATGATTCCCTTGAGAAAAATTAGGATCATCTTCAATTTTAATAGTTTCAGTCGTTTCTATTTCGGCAATTCCATCTGAAACAGTTAGTTTAATAGTTTTAACCCCAGCTGTCTCAAATCTATGACTAACAGTTTTTCCCGCGACTTTTTTACCATTAGGAAATTCCCACTTATAAGTTAGATAATCATTATCCAAATCATCTGCTTGAACATAAAATCTAAACATTGTTGAAGTTAACCCACTTGTTGCCGGTGTTACATAAATCTCTGCTGTTGGTGGATTATTAGTAACTTCTCCTGGTTTTATCTCAACTTGTTTATTAACTATTTTTTTAGCAATTGCTCCATCTTTTTCAGTTTCAATAACCTGAAAAGAATAATTATGTTTTCCAATTTTATTAGAAACATCCATAATAGTTTCTACTTCTTTTTCTGTCGAATTAATAACTTGAGTTGAAACTATTTTGCCATTTTCTAAAACTTCAAATTTATAATTTTTAATATCTCCTTCCGTTTCAGCTTTAGCTTTTAATTTATAAAATCCTTCTCCCAATGAAGACTTATTAACTGATAAAGTTATTTTTGGTGCTTTTCTCGCGACTTTTATTTTAAATTGCAAAGATGATCTCTTATTCGAATCTAAGGTTGAAATTGCATTTAACTTTAGTGAATATGTCCCAACCTCAGATGAAATATTAGCTAAATCAGATTCATTGATAACAGACCCATTTAAAACCCATGAATGAACTAATTGAGCTGATGGACCAGTATTCCCTTGTGTATCAGTAGAATTTGTTTGGAAACTTAAATTATCTCCTTTCAAAATATTTATTGTACTATTAGGATAAACTGTTTTCCCGTTTATTTTTAATCCAGGAATTGGTTTCCCTTGTTCTACAACTAAAACTGTTTTAGCTAACGTATTAGCTACATCTCCATTAGAATCAAGTGCTTCAAGAGTAATGTCATTTGTTCCCACATTATCAAAAGTTGTCGTAATATTATTTCCAGTCTGCAGTCCACTCGGCAAATTCCAACGAAAATCCACATAATTTTGATTTTGAGTAGTAACAGACAAATCAACACTTTGTGCAACCCTTGCCGCTGCTGGCACTGAAATATTTAAATCACTCCCGGCTGGACGAGAAGCAGTATTAGGCTCTGTTACATGAATTACCTTCTCATATGGCAAAGAAGTTTGCCCATTTTTTTCTACTATTAAAGAAATTTTAGCATTCCCTGCTTCAGAAAATTCCGCGAAAAATTCTAAATTGCCAGCTGCATTAGCATTAAAATCTGTACAAATATTAATATTAGTATTTCCCATAGGTTGACATTCCCAAGTAAAACTATCTGGCACAGTCCCAACAGGTAAAGCTTGTCCTACAAAATGAACTGCTGAATCCTTAACTGGAGTAATAGTTGAAACATTAAATCTTGCTTGTAGAGTCGAACTAGTTGGTAAAGAAGAAATTTCAAATGTTTTAGAAAAAGTCGCGGGATTTCCAACATTTGGAGTAACTGTTAAAGTTACTGTAACTGTCCCTGCTGTATTAAATAAGGCAGATAATTCATTATCATTTACACTTGTAAATCCTGAACATAGATTTGACGGTGAACATGTCCAAGAGTAGCTATCAATCATTCCAACTAAAGCTTGCGAACTTCTAGCATCGAAATTAACTGTGTCACCAATGTGAGGTGTTAATGGAGATATATTGAAGTTGGCTATTACACTATCTCCAACCAAAATCCTAACTCTCGCCATGTAATCATGCACCTTTTCTTCTGTTCCATTCTGACCTTGCGTAGTTTCTTTAATTTTTCCTAAAACTACTATATTTTTAAATCCATCATCAAAAAAGGTTCTCGTTATTGTATTTTGACCAGCTTGTGAATTAGTAATTGTGCCATCACCAAAACTCCACTGTAGATCATAAGGAGTTGAATATGTAGAATTAGTAGGATTTGAAGCTGTTGCTGTAAAAGTAATATTCACACCAGAATCAACTATAAATCCTGAACCATAATCTAAAACATTTGAACCACTAACTTCAACATTTCCATTAACAACATTATTCGATAAGGTTATTGCCACATAATTATCCCCGCCTTCCACTGTTGATTTTATTATAGTATTAACTAAAGCATATGAAACTAAAATAACAATTATCCCCACTGCCACATACAAGATAATCTTTTTTCCTTTTTCGTGACCATCTTCACCACCAGTTATGATATAAACATATCCAGCATAAATAATCATTACTATACAAATAATTCCTAAAAACCCTAAGACCCAATTTGTAACATTTAAAATAAATCTTCTTAGATTTACATTTGAACCAACTTCTCCAAACTCTTCTGCTTTTGGTAAAGACAAGCTACCTGTTGGAACTGGACCAGCACCATAAGTCGTATAACCATGTAAATCCATCCAATCTTCTAATGATAAATCTTGTTCACTAAAAGGCCTTGAATAGTATTCCATCTTTATATTAAAAAGTTCCAGTTGTCGTGAAACATCTCCAACCTTTTTAGCTCCAGCTTCTATGGCATCCCCAACTCCTTCTAGCCCCTGAGCGGAAACCTTATTAGAAATAAAAAATCCCGCGAAAATTCCTAGAAACAAAAGACCGATTAAAAATTTTTTCATTTTTAAGTAATTAATTTATTAATAGTTAAAGAAGTCCTAGCTCCTTCTGCTCCAAAACGAGCCTTGATAACTGTATTGACAATAGCATAAGCTCCTAATATAACAAGTAATCCCACTACTGTCCATATGATAATTTTTTTCGCAGCTTCCACTCCACTGCCATCTCCCATATCTGTAATATAACGAAACCCTGCATAAATAATAGCTAAAACTGCTACTACTGCTGCAATTTCTAACGCAAATTTTGCCCAACCAATAACCAATTTTTTAATATCTCTTTGTTTTGAAATAGAGTTAGATAATTCCCTTTGGGCCATGGTCGCTCCCCCACGCAATCCTGGCCCATCAAACACTGGTCCAGAATAATACTCTTCAGTATAAGGCTTATAATTACATCTTTCAATTCCTTCCGCTCTTTGATTTCTTGCTTCCAAATCCTTTAAGCTAGATTGCCATCGAATTTCTACTTCTTCTCTACATCTATATCTTTCTTCTTTCCCTATCTGCTCCCAGTACCTACGACACATTCTTTTCCCACGATTAGTTAACCATTCTGAATAACTACAAATTGTATAATCGGTACCGTTTTCAATTAAATCTTTACAGGCCTCCTCTATTTTATCAGTTTTACTTTCTCCTTTAATAGATAATTTATATGTAACATCTCCTAGTGATTTTAATGGGGCACCCCATAAACCAAGAGCTGTTCCTTTTCCTGTCTTACAATCTTTAGCTTTAAATTCCAACAAGGCTCTTATCTCCTTTTTGTCCGTTTTTGGTACACATTCCCCTTCTTTTTTATTACCACCACTTATATAGTCATGTACTTCATATTCACTTCCCTTAGCGGACCATCGGCACTCCTTCTTCATAACACAACTCATCCACCCTCTGGGTTCCCCATTTTGTTTTACAGCACAATCATTTCTCCAAACATCATCATTTCCCTGCGCAAACCCTAATGAGAAAGTAAAAATTCCCATAATCAAGATAATAAATGCCA
>CAZMOH010000044.1:0-7334 GCA_964567875.1 uncultured Candidatus Peribacteria bacterium
AACTTTTACAAACCGGAACTCCAACTAAAGAAACTATTATAAAAATTTTAGAATTGGAGGGTGTACAAGTCTCAGATGAAGACAAAGAAAATCCCGCGAAAAAAGAGGAAGATGAACAAAAAGACAAGGAAAACAAGGGCAGTGAGAAAGAAGAAACAGAAAATACAGAAAATACAGAAAATACAGAAAATAAAGAGAAGAAGGAAGAAAAAAAAGAATTTGCAGATAAATTTACTGAAGACGAAATAAAAGAAGTTTTACAAAAAGAATTAGATGTAATTAACGGCAAAGATAAAGGAATTTTGCGTGGACGAGATTTATTTGGAGCGGTACAAACTTTTTTGAAAGAAAAGGGATACTACAAAAAGAAAATAGATGGATACACTGGATCAGGGACAGAATCAGCATTAAAAGCATTTCAAAAAGAAAATAAACTTTTACAAACCGGAACTCCAACTAAAGAAACTATTATAAAAATTTTAGAATTAGAAGGTGTACAAGTCTCAGATGAAGACAAAGAAAATCCCGCGAAAAAAAGTAAAGAAAGTGAAAATAGTGATTTAGATAAAATAAAAGAGAATTTTAAAAATGAAGCAGAAACTTATCTAAAAAAGCTAACCGGCAACAAAAAGCAAGCCTGGATGTTGGCCCTAGAAACAATTTTAAACGATTTTGATAATTCTAAAGATTACCGTGATAAATGGTTAGAATCTTTAAAAAATGAAGTAAATAAAGAAAATCCCGCGAAAAAGGAGAAAAAATCTAATATTCCTATTGAGGGTAAAATTGATTGGGCAAAATATCCTGAATTTGAGAATGAAATTTCGCGGGAATTTATGCAAGCAATGCTTAATCATAAAGAAGAATTACAGAAAGAGTTAGATATTCCCGATGATTTATACAAAGATTTAATGGCTCTAGCTTTTTCTAAATTACAAACAGAAGGAGGTGGAGGTAAAAATTCAAAACATGTTTTGTGGGAAAAATATATTTTAGATCCTTTTGGCTTAAATAATTCAAAGGGATGGACTCAAATAGATGTGGCAAACCAGGGAAATGAAACTAAAAAAATATTAAAAAAATTCAAAATAACAAATAAAGATGAATTGTGGGAGACAGAAAAATCAGCAATAGCGACAATCATATTATTGTCTCAGCAATATAAAAACGATCTTCCTAGATTTAGAAAAAAATATCCTAAAATGAGTGATTTAGAGTTAATGGAATATATTTATTATGATTATAATGGTCTTAGTAAAGGGAAAATTATTCCCCCAAAAAAAAACGTGAGAATAAAACTCGCAAAAAAATATTTCAAAATTGGGAAAAATATTATAAATTTGAAGGAAAAGACGTTTTTAAGAGTAATAAAAATAGATTGGTCTAATTATGAAGGAAGAAATTTTTGGCGACCAAATAATTCAAAATGGCCAAAAGATGGTTGTGCGACTTTCCCCATAATCGTTTATGGAAAACAAGAAAAAAATCCTGATAAAAATATTATTGATGGTAATGCTTGGGAAATTTCAAATAATATCGTTTATGATGGTGGAATAGAAGTTTATAATGCTTTTAAAGGAGTTAAATTAGATGAAAGTAAATGGACAAGTTATATAAATAATTTAACTCTTAAAAATTATATTGGAGAACTAGTAAAAGATAAAGAAGTAAATCCCGCGAAATTAAAGGTTGGAGATATCGTTAATATTTATTATCCATGGAGTGATAACTATTCAAAAGCTTATCCAGTTGCTCTAAAATATCAAAAAACGGGGAAAATAGCGATGCCTGTGACACATGTTGGGATTGTTACAGAAAAAAATGGAAATTTGTATATAACACATAATGTTCACGGAACAATTCGCTCACATCCTATTATGGATTTAGTAGAAGGGAAATGGACTGAAAAAAATGATAAAAGTATGAAGATTGTTGGTGTTTATCGACCAAACACAAAAGAACTAAGAAAATACACTAAATTGGAAAGTTCTAAAATAAAACCAAAAAAATCACCGCTAGAAGAATAAACAAAAAAATCCCGCGCATAAAACTAAAAATTTCGCGGGATTTTTTTTAAATTATTTTTTTACCTGTTAGATTTGACTTTAAAATAAATATTCTTATATTCCTCCGCGATTCTCTATCTAGATATCTTAAAAAAATTGAAATTATGCCAATTATCAAATCTGCTATCAAAAGAATGCGTCAAACATCACGCAAAACCAAACGAAATCAAATAACTAAAAAATTCTTGAAAGAAGCTACAAAAAAATTTATTTCACTGGTAACTGAAGGGAAAATGACTGAAGCTATTAAGTTTTTCCCAACTCTTCAAAAGAAAATTGATTTAGCTGTTAAGAAAAATATAATGCACGCTAATCGTGGTTCTCGACAAAAAAGTCGTTATGCGAAGATGCTTAAATCTGAAAAAAATCCCGCGAAAAAAACAACAACAGCCACTAAAAAATAAAGCTTAGCTAGATTTTAAACTGGTTTTAGAAAGTGTTTATAAGAAAAACTCCGCTTCCGCGGAGTTTTTTTGTTTTAGTTTTAATCAATATATTATTTAATGTTTTATTATTTTACTTCCTATCTTTTTTGTGACTTTTTTTTTAATAGGTTTTGTTTCTGTAAAATTTAATACTAAATTATTTAAATCGCCTAAAATTTTCTCAGATTTTTTCATTTCTTCTTTTAAAATTTTCTTTTCTTCACGGATTTTTGCTCTAAATTCAGCTATTTTTTGATTGTACTCTTCTATTTTAGAATTATGAAATTCTTCGAATTTTTCAACGCGTTTTTTGTATTCTTCCAAAATACTAGCAGGACTTTCTATGTTTTTCGCGGGATTTTTGTTTTCCAAAGAGTTTATTTCCTCTTTTTCATTATTATCTTCATCATTAAAAGATCCATCAGCAATTACTTGTTCTTCTGGTTCTGGAGCACCAATAACTCCCACAGCAGCTGGAGCAAGAGGATCTTCTGCTAATGGTTCATCACTTGTAGCAAATAAATCAGAATTATCGGTTTCTGACATAGGTGATTCTGAATTTTCCGCGAAATTTCCAGCTGTTTCGTCGGTTGTTTCAGTCGTAAAATCATCAACAGCCGTTGATGGATTACCAAAAGTTGGAATTTCCGGTGTATTTGAAACATCACCTGCTAAATTCGCGGGATTTTCTTTAGTTGAAGAAGTCAGATCTTCTTCCTCGCTATTTTCAAAAGAATTTGACTCATTTTTAGGAATTTTCGGCAAAACAGTTTGATTTTTCAAACTAGAATCCTCTGTTGAATCAACTGAAGAAACTTCTTCAATGTTGTTTGTCACCGGAACTGCTCCTGCTGGAAAAGGATTTTTTGTCGACTCTGAATTTTCCGCGAAATTTTCAGCTGTTTCGTTTGTTTCAGTAGTAGAATCATCAACAGCCGTTGGTGGATTACCAAAAGTTGGAATTTCCGGTGTATTTGAAACATCACCTGCTAAATTCGCGGGATTTTCGTCAACTGATTCCAAAGAATTTGCTTCTTCATTTTCACTGCCAACAGTTGTTGGTGTGGTTTGAGTTGCTGTTTCTGTTTCAAAAACTTCGTTATTTTCAGTAGTTCCTGTTGCTTCCCCCAAGGTTGGCATGCTTTCTGTCTCAGTTTCTAAAGAAACTGGCTCTGTTTTTTCATTAGGATCATTTAACCATTCCTCTTCATTATTTTGTGTTGTTAAACCACCAGCTGTATTTTCTTCTAAATTTTCCGCGAAATTTTGCGTATTTCCTTCAGTATTACTTTCTTCGCTTTGGTTTTCTTCAGAATCAACTGTTTGAACATTTCCATCAAAAACTGGCTCATTAGCTACCTGAACTTCTTCCTTTGATGAATTTTCATCATCCATAGAACTGTCTCCAGCTGCTACTGATTCGTCTGGTGTTTGTTGTACATTAGTTTCTGAGTTTTGAGTGCTTGAGTTATTTTGAGCAGTGGTTGAATCATCTTGTATACTGGAATCATCCCCAGTAGAAGCGGTTGTTGCTTCATCTTGCTTATCATCGTCGTTTTTACCAACGAGTCCACCGAGACCGAAATTGAAGTTAACCATTTGTTTTTGTTAATTTTGTTTGATTAAAATTTGACTTTTAAAGCAAATTTCTCCATATTTTACAGGATTTTTTCTGAAAAATCAAATCAATTAGCCCCTTTTTCTGTGAAAACTGTCTTTTCTCAACTTTCAGATTTGACGCAAAAAGCACAGGATAAGATGAATTCTGTGAATTCTCTCGCTGAATTATTGGATTTTGAGACAGAATTTTTGGGTAAAAAAAGTGAATTAGCCAAAATTTCGCGAGATTTAAAAACTCTTCCCCCAACAGAAAAAAAAGAAATTGGAGTTAAAGTTGGTGGATTACGAATGTTGTTGACCAATTTTATTTCACAAAAAAAAGAAATTTTGGCTAAAGCTGAACTTGAAAAAAAATTAGAAGAGGAATGGCTTGATGTGACTAAAGAAATCCCGCGAAAAAAAGGAATTATTCATCCTATCTCGCAGATTCAAGAAAAAGTAGAAGAAGTTTTTACTTCAATGGGGTTTGAAATTGCCGATGGACCAGAAATTGAAACTGAGTGGAATAATTTTGATGCTTTGAATATCCCTGAACACCATCCAGCTCGTGATATGCAAGATACATTTTGGATTTTTCGCGGGAATTCTGATCCTCATCAAAATTATGTTTTAAGAACTCAAACTTCTGATGTACAAATTAGAAAAATGTTGAAAAACGGAGCACCAGTGCGTTTAATTGCGCCAGGACGGGTTTTCCGTAATGAAGATATTGATGCCAGTCACGGAAATGTTTTTTATCAAGTAGAAGGATTAATGGTAGACAAAGGAATTTCTTTGGCTCATCTCAAAGGAACTATTGAAACAATGTTATCCGAAATTTTCGCGAAAAAAGTAAAAGTGCGCTTGCGTCCCGGGTTTTTCCCTTTTGTGGAACCAGGCTTTGAAGTTGATTTTTCATGTACTATTTGCGCGGGAAAAGGATGCAAAACTTGTAAAAATACGGGATGGATAGAATTTATGGGAGCTGGAATGGTTCACCCTAATGTTTTAAAAAACTGTAATATTGATCCCACAGATTTTTCAGGATTTGCTTTCGGATTTGGATTAACTCGTTTAGCAATGATGAAATTTGGTATTGATGATATTCGTCATCTTTCCTCACAAAAAATTGATTTTTTATTTCAATTTTAAATTTAAAAATATAGAAAATGACTGACAAAAAGAAGAAAACTACAAAATCTGTATCTAAAACAGCTCAAAAATCCGCGAAAAAAACAATTAAAGCGGTCAAAAAAAAATCGGTAAACAAAAACTTGGAGAAATCTTCAACTACTCCGACTCTACCACCACGAATTCAACGAAAAATAAATAGTTTTCCGAAAGAAATTCAACTTTTAATTCAGAAAGGACGAGAACAAAAATTCGTAACAGAACAAGAACTTTTTAAAGTTGTTCCCGAAATTGAAGAAAATTTGGATCAATTAGATGAACTTTATGAACTTTTATTAGAATTAGGAATTGAAGTAATTGAAGTTCGTGAAGAAAAAATTTGGCAAGAAAAATTACAAAAAGAGCGTGAAATTGAAGCTAAAGAACTACATGTCGTAGTAGAGAAAGATTTAGAAAATGAAGAAGAAAAAGTAGAGGCAGAGAAAATTGAACCAAAATCAGTTGATTTATCTGAAATATCCAACGATTCAGTTCGAATGTATTTGAACGAAATCGGAAGAGTGAATTTATTGACTGCTGAAGATGAAGTGAGTCTCGCGAAAAGAATTGAAAAGGGAGATTTATCTGCTAAACAACATCTAGCTGAGTCAAATTTGCGGCTGGTTGTTTCAATTGCCAAGAGATACATTGGTCGTGGATTACCATTCTTGGATTTAATGCAAGAAGGAAATTTAGGGCTTTTGCGTGCTGTTGAAAAATTTGATTATCGTAAGGGATTTAAGTTTTCAACTTATGCTACTTGGTGGATTCGTCAAGCCATTACGCGAGCTATTGCTGATCAAGCACGAACTATCAGAATACCTGTTCATATGGTTGAAACTATTAATAAACTTCGTTACACACAGAGAAGATTACAACAAGAATTAGGCAGAGACCCTCTTCCAGAGGAAATAGGAGTAGAAATGGGTTTGGATTTGAAAAAAGTAAACTATATTATGAAAATTTCGCAGGATATTGTTTCATTAGAAGCTCCTGTGGGAACTGAAGAAGATTCTAAACTATCGGATTTTATTGAAGACGAAAAGATGCTTTCGCCTTTTGAGGTCACCCACCAAGAACTCATTAAAGAAAATATTGCCGAGTTATTGGAATATTTATCAGCTAGGGAGCAAAAAATTATAAAAATGCGGTTTGGATTAGAAGATGGGATTCCGCATACTTTGGAAGAGGTTGGAAAACATTTTAATGTTACTCGTGAACGTATTCGACAAATTGAAGGAAAAGTTTTAGAAAAGTTACGTTCTCATCCTTTAGTTTCAAAAATTATATCCTAATTTGATTTTTATAAAAAAAATCATAAAATTCCCGCGAAATTTTAAAAAAATACCTAAAAATATTATAAAATGGTCAAAAAAACTGACAACAGCAAAAAAATTCTTTTAACCGCCAAAGGATTAAAAAAACTACAAGACGAATTAGAAGACTTAAAAACACGAGGACGAAAAGAAGTTGCTCAAAGATTGAAAGAAGCAATTGCCTTTGGAGATCTTTCTGAAAATGCTGAATATGATGAAGCTAAAAATCAACAAGCTTTTATTGAACAACGAATTGCTATTTTGGAAGAACAAATTCGTAATGCCGAAGTTGTTGAGGAATCAAAAATAGCTGGAAATATTGTTCAAATTGGATCTAAAGTTGTTTTAAAACAGGATGATATGCAACATGAATTTAGAATTGTTGGAGCAACAGAAGCTGACGTTATGGCACATAAAATTTCTAATGAATCTCCTGTTGGAGCAGCTATCTTAGGAAAGAAAAAAGGAGACACAGTTAAAGTTAATGCCCCTGGCGGAGAATTTGAATACAAAATTTTAGAGATAAAATAGCAAGCCTAGTTATTTTATAAAAAAATAAATACTTATTGTCTTTCTGTTGTTGTCTTTCTAGCTGATTTTTGTTTATAAAAGAATTTCGCTGGATTTTAGTCCTGTATGATTTTCCATTTTACCACTTTTTTCAAGTGTCCTTTAGGGACAGTAAATCCAGAAGCTTTAACATGGCCACCTCCACCATATTTTTCCGCCAAAGCTTTAACATCAATATCATCACGACG
>CAZMOH010000045.1:0-6874 GCA_964567875.1 uncultured Candidatus Peribacteria bacterium
GTTATTGTTAGTGATACAATCCCTAAAATAACTAATAAAATTATTAAAAATTTGTTTTCAACAACCTTTTCCACCCATTGCAAAAATTCCTTAGCTTTTACAGGAACCCATTTCTGGGGTTTTAAAAAGTTATTTACCCAAGGTAAAAATTCTATTCCAAATAAAAACCCATAAAAAAAGGTCGTAATATTGGCAAATAAATTATGCTTATCTACTAAATTTAAGTCAGGATTTATCATTTCGGCCGCCTCTTCTCCTGTGGAACTTGCCAGTAAAATTGTTAGAAAACCTAAAAATAACAGAACTTTTTCGGTAGTTTTAAAATCTAATTTAGGGAAAATTTTACGACAAGGAATAAGTTTCAAAAAAGAATAAACAACGAGCAAAGCTATCGGGAAATGTACTACGATCGGGTGAATATTAAATTTCATGTTTTAAAAATTATTTTCACGAGAATTTTATATATATTTGATAAAAATAAAAATCCCGCGAAAAAATTATTTATTTGTCATTCATTTTCATTTGTTCCCAAGTCTGAAATGGGACAATTCTATTAAACGGATCTTCTGGGAATTGTACAACTTGAACATCTTTAATAAGTGCTTGACGATTTGCCACCAAATATTCTCGCAAATTCATTAAAACTTGCGAATAAGATTCAATTTTATCAACAAGATATTGACGTGATTCTTTTTCAATTCCATTTGCGACCTGTTTTTTTTCGGCTGCAATTTTTTTCGCGAGATATTGATCAATTCCTACTGGATCAGATTTATTCATTGCATTTAAAAACATTTGTTCGTATTTTGTAGCCTCCTTGATAGATTTTTCCTCCTTTCTTTTATATTCTTTTATTTCTGCTTGTAATTTTACTTTAAGATTCTCTGATCTTTGTAGCAATTTTGTAGAATTTAACATTAAATTATTTAGTTTCTTTTCTCGTTCAAAATCAGATTTCCCGCGAATTTGTTCAATAAACGGAATTTCAAAAAGTGATTCTGTATCTTTTGTCCATAGAGCTACTTCTCCGGGGGTATTTTTTTGTCCCAAAAGTCGTTCTTTCTCTAACCAATAATTCCAAGCCATAATTTGTACACTGGCTAAATTTGGTTGAAAATTTTTCGCGGGATTTTTATCAATAGCAATAGTGTTTGTATCTATTTTATTTATAGGTTTTTGTTCCGAATTTTTTATATTTTGAGAAGGAAGTTTTGAGTTATTTTTTTTCTTAGAATTTGAAGAAGATTTGGTTTCTTTTCCTCCACTAAATAATTTACTAAAAAATCCTTGCGATGTTTTCTTTTCTTTAACAGAGGAGCTTTTTGATAAATCAGGTTTTTTTGTTGTATTTTTATTAAGTATCAATTTTTCAGCTTCTTTGGCAACAATTTTAGGTTTTTCTTTTGAAGAAGGACCTCCTCCCCAAATAGACCATAAAACTAATCCTAAGATTGCTAAAATTCCGATAATTTTAAGAATACTTACTCCAACATTTTGAATTAACCATAAAGTGTCTTCTTCGTCATCATTAATATCTACTAGATCTTTATCAAGTTCTTTGTATTCATTTTCTATTTCATCTAATTTAGCTTGATCAGCTTGTTCAACTTTTTTTTGATGTGATAAATTATTAAGTGACTCCTCTCCAGAATGATCATTAATAGATTCTTCTTGTTCTGGATTTTTGTCATCCGTCTCATCAAAAGGATTGAAAGCGCCAAATTCATCAGTCATCGGGAGATTATACCAGAAATAAAGTGTTTTTTCAAGTTTACATCTATTTTATTTTAATAAAATTTATTTTAAAAACCCCGCGAAATTTTTTATTTGAAAAACATATTTTTTTTACTAGTAAGAGTTAAATAAAATTAATGATTTAATTTGCTTTTTTCGCGGGATTTTGGCAAAAAGAAACTGTAAAAAAATCCCCCATGAATGACCGATTTTTAGAAGACTTAAAAAACAGAATTGATATTGTCGAAATCGTACGAAAATATGCTGAATTGAAAAAATCGGGAAAAAATTATATGTGCCGTTCCCCTTTTCGAAACGAACGAACTCCTAGTTTTTGTGTTAGTCCGGATAAGCAATTTTGGTATGATTTTGGAACTTCCGAAGGAGGGGATGTTATTTCTTTTTTAGAAAAAATTGAAAACTTTTCTTTTACTGAAGCAGTAGAGCATCTGGCCGATATGGCAGGAATGGAAGTGCCCCAAAAATTGGATAAAAAAACAATTTCCCGCGAAAAAAAGGCTAGTATTTACGATTTACATCGGCAGGCGGCTCTCTTTTTTGGTAAAGAGTTACAAAAAAATACACAAGCTCAAACTTATCTAAAAAATCGCGGGATTTCCATGAAAACAATGGTGGAATGGCAATTAGGATATGGTGGCGATCAGCTTGATGGATTGACAAAATTTCTGTTAAATAAAGGATTTTCCCCCGAAAAAATAGCTGAATCAGGAGTAGCTTTTGAACGAGATTTTGGGAATAAAACAATGATGGATCGTTTTCGCAAAAGACTCATAATTCCTATTTTTGAGGCGAGAAATGGAGAAATTATAGCTTTCACCGGACGAGATTTAAGTGGCGAGAAAAAAGTCGCGAAATATGTAAATTCCCCCGAAAATCCAGTTTATCACAAAAGTTCAACCCTTTTTGGTTTACATAGAGCGAAAAAAAAGATTCGCGAAAAGGACGCGGTAATTTTGGTAGAAGGAAATTTTGATGTGATTTCAATGCACGCGGTCGGTCTGACTAATTGTGTAGCAACCTGTGGAACTTCGTTAACGGAAGATCATCTGCGAGTTTTACGCCGAATGACTAAAAATATAATTTTGGCTTTTGATTCAGATCTTGCGGGGAAAAAAGCTACTTTGCGAGCGGTGGAAATGTGTTTAAAAATGGAGTTAAATCCGCGAATCGTGGAAATTGTAGGCGGAAAAGATTTAGATGAAATGTTGCAGAAAGATGAAAATTCCGCGAAATTAGCCGTTAGAAATGCGCAAAAGGCCTTAGATTTTTTGTTTGATAAATTTGGGAAGAAAAACTTAGATGGCTCTATTGACGGGGAAACTAAGTTTTTGGATTCTTTCTTTTTCTTTTTAAAATTAGTTAAGCGACCAATTGAAGTTGATGATTTTATTGATAAAATTTCGCGGAAATTAAATCGTTCGCGAGTTATAATTGAGCAAGAATTTCAAAGATATTTAACTAAAAATAAAAAACCAGAACGAATTAAAAATACCCGCGAAAAAAAGAAAAAAATCTCACGAGAAGAAGGATTTGCTGGATTTATTGGGGCTTTCCCTAAAATTTCGCGCAAAATTGTTGGGAATAAAGTAGAAAAATTTTTGCAATATTTCAGTGAAGAAAAATCCCGCGAAATTTTGCGAAAATTTTTACTAGCTGAGGAAATGTCAGCTGAAGAAAAACTGGAATTTAATTCATGGGTTTTAGCTCAAGAAAATCTCTACGGGGAGATGTTTTCGGTTGAAAACCAAAAAAAAGAATTCAAAAGATTTTTTGAAAAACTTAAACAAAAAAAACAAAAAAAATCTAAAGCTCGTAATGACTTGGAAAGATTTTATGCTACACAAAAGTAAAATTTCGCGGGATTTTTAAATTAATTATTCTATTTTCCTTAATACTTTATATCGTATTTCCCCTTTTAATAATTTTGTCATGGATGGCCCAACATTGTTTCCTCTGATTCCATATATGAAAAATATTTTATTCCATACTTTATTTATTTTTTCCATATATATATCTATTTCGGTCCTATGTATAGGACCAATGTTAGAGTGAAATCCCTCAACGATTCCTTTTTCTGCATCTTTTTTACTTCCAATTGTTTTAATTTCTTTCTCTGATAAGACACTTTTAAAATTTCCCATTTTTAATAATTTTTAAGAAACACTTTCTAACTATGCATAATAATAAATAAATGTCAAAAATTTCGCGGGATTTTATCCTAATTTTTCTTCAATTCGTAACAAACGATTATATTTACAAATCCGTTCCGAACGAGAAAGCGAACCTGTTTTAATTTGCCCCAGTCCAGCCCCAACTGCTAAATCTGCAATAAAATCATCGGAAGTTTCTCCTGAACGATGAGAAATAACAGTTCCAAAGTTATTATTTTTCGCGAGAGAAATTGTCTCAAAAGTTTCGGTTAAAGTCCCGATTTGGTTTACTTTAATCAAAATTGCATTAGCTTGTTTTTCCTCAATTCCGCGTTGTAAGCGTTTTTTATTAGTCACAAAAAGATCGTCTCCCACCAATTGATATTTGTCACCAAACTTCTTTTGCATCGCAATAAAACCCGCGAAATCATCTTCGGCATGACTATCTTCAAGTGAAACTAGCGGATATTCCGCGAAAATTTTGCCGTAAAAATCTACTAATTCTTCACTGGTTAAATTTTTTCCATCAATCAAATATTTTCCTTCTTCTGCACCATTTTCCACTCCGTAGAACTCAGAAGCAGCTGGGTCACTAGCTAATTCAATTTTTCCTTCATAGCCAGCCATTTTTATTGCTTCCATGATTGTATCCAAAGCATCAGTAACCTTTGGTAAACGCGGAGCAAATCCTCCTTCGTCTCCAACAGAAGTTGCTAATCCTTTTTTCGCAAGAATTTTTTTCAAAGTATGAAAAGTTTCGGCACCGGCTCGCAAATTTTCGCGGAAATTTTTTAAATTTGGGAAAATCATAAACTCCTGAATAGCTAGTCCTGAATCAGCGTGTTTTCCTCCGTTTAAAACATTCATCATCGGACGCGGCAAAGACATAACTACTTTTTCACCATGAATTTCTGCGAATTTTTCGTTTAAATATTCGTAAAGTTCAATCTCGCGAGATTTTGCAGATAACCTAGAAATCGCCAGAGAAATCCCCAAAATGGCATTAGCTCCCAGTTTTCCTTTATTTGGAGTGCCATCAATTTCAATCATCAGTTGGTCGATTTCCGTTTGATTTTCTGAATCTAATCCAACAACTTTTTTCGCCAGAATTTCATTAACATTGGCGACAGCTTTCAAAACTCCTTTTCCGCCATACCGTGATTTATCACCATCACGAAGTTCTAAGGCTTCATGAATTCCAGTAGAAGCTCCTGAGGGAACTTTGGCCAAAACAGTGTGAACACCATCAGACATTTCGACTTCAACAGTTGGATTTCCACGAGAATCAAGTATTTCGCGGGCGAAAATGGATTTGATAACTGACATTTTTTAAAAAATTAAAATTTCGCGGGAATTTTACTCTTCTTTAGAAAAGAAAGCGAAATTTTTAATAATTCTGAAAAATATTTAAAAAAAGAAGTAATTATTTTTTGTTTGAAAATCCCGCGAAATTACTGCAAAATAACATTGTGAAAAAAATCTTAACAGGTTTAGTTATAATTTTAGGAGGTGTTTCCCTAACTTTTGCGGAAACTCAACCTCTTTTGCCTGCTAGTTTTGTTGAAGTTAACAACGGAAACATTACCGAAAATACTTTATTAGCAAGCGATGAGGGGGGGATTTTTATTGAGTTTTCCAAAGCAACAAAGTTTGTTGATACAGAAGCAAAAATAAATTTTACTGGTGAAATTTTGCCACCACAAAAAATAGAATTGGATTGGGATCGTCCTCAAAAATTAATGAAAGAATTGGTAACCTTTGAGCTGGTTTCGAATACGGGTGCGGATATTTCTTTTATTGATAGATTTGATAAAAGAACACGAAAAAATCTATTTCGAGAACAACTTTTAAATCCTGATGGACTAAAAAAATCGGCTTGGGTTCGATTAGTTTACTCCTTAGATAAAGATTCAATTAAAAGGCCTAAGCTTTGGGAATGGGAAGGAGAAAATGGTGGTTGGAAGCGAAGAGGTGGAACAATTATTGAAAATGATGATAAATCGCGGGTTTTTACGGTAATTTTGAGGAGAACGGGAGTTTACACAATTTTTGATGAAGATCCTGCTCCAGATCATTTTGCTGATGAATATGAAGTTTATCCCAAACGACCTTATACTGGTCCTTATGCAGAAAATCCCGCGAAAAATAATGATGGGAATAACTTAATAAATGAAAATCCAGCTGATTTTAGTATAACTACTGGCAATAATGATAATCCTGAAAATCAAAATATCGCGGGATTTCATTCTGCTGGTACTCCGCCTACAATAGATGATAATATTGAAATACCAAGTGTGCAAGACCCTCAAGAAATAACTGTTTTACAAGAACTATCAAAGAAAATTACTGAAAATCCTGCGAAATTAAAATCTAATCCTGAAATGGAGAAAAAGGCAAACGAATTAGTTGATTTATTAAAAAAACGAGCTCTAAAGAAAAAAGAAATAAGCACGATAAGTGCTGATCTAAATAATGTTTCCCTCTCTTTATCACGATCAACAGATGAAAATGAAAAAAAGAATTTAGAGAAAACTTTTTTAGATTTACAAACAAAGCTTTACCAAAAACAAAAAGAAGATAAAGAATTAGGAGATAAAATATTGGTTTTGAAAAAGGAAGTTGACGATTTTTTCGCGGGAATTTCTAGTGAAAGTTTAAGTGCTAATTCTTTTAACTCAGAAACAGCGTCACCAAATACTCTAAATACAGGAGATGTTGCCAATGAAGAACCTTATATTCCTGAAAATGCCACTCTTATAAAATCTGGAGCCGATGAACCACAAAATATTTCTTGGCAGTTTCCGATTTTCCTAATAATTTGTTTTGGACTATTGGGATTGGGAATTTGGTCAAGCAAGAAGCAAAATATTTAAAGTTTCCCAGATTTAGTCCGGGATCTTCCATATTTTTTTTGAAATTCTCACGAACATAAAAATTTCGGAGACCCCAGGTCAAGCCTGGGGAATTTT
>CAZMOH010000046.1:0-6806 GCA_964567875.1 uncultured Candidatus Peribacteria bacterium
TATACTTACCACAAAATGGCGAAATATAAATATAAGCTAAGACAGGCTCAAGAAAATCGCTCCCAATCAAAATTCGCGAGAAAAGATCTGGGGCAAAACTTCTTAAACGACCCTATTTTGCGGGACAGAATTATTGATTTAGCGGAAGAAAATGGGCAAAACCCACTAAGCAGTCGCGAAATTCTAGAAATTGGTCCAGGACTGGGATTTCTAACTACGGAAATTTTAAAAAGAGACGCTAATTTAACTGCGGTTGAACTAGACGAACGAAGTGTAGCTATTTTACAAGAAAAATTCGCGGGATTTTTAAATTTTAATTTGATTCAGGGTTCTATCTTAAATCAGAATTTAGATAAAATTTTTGCACAAAAAAAGTATTCAGTTATTGCCAATATTCCCTATAATATCACTGCCCCAATTTTAAGAAAACTCTTTGCCGAAACTAAAAATAAACCAGAAATTGCTATTCTAATGGTGCAAAAAGAAGTAGCCGAGAAAATCTCGCGAAAAAAAGCAGGAAAAGAAAAAATAATTAAAGGACGTTCTATTTTATCTATTTCGGTAGAAATTTTCGCTGAAGTAGAAAATTGCTTTGTCGTTGATCGTCAGATGTTTTCACCGTCACCAAAAGTTGATTCCGCAATAATTCGTTTAAAATCCCGCGAAAAATCGCTAGTTCCAACCGAATTAGAAAAAGATTTTTTTACAGTAGTTCAGGCCGGATTTGCTGAAAAACGAAAAAAGTTAAGTAATCATTTAGGAAAATTTTTTGGTTGTAATTCTTCCGCTTTACTAGGAGAAGTTGATGGAAATAAACGAGCGGAAGTTTTGGAAATAACTGACTGGATTGAAATAGCCAAAAATTTTCAAAAAATTTCGCGGGATTGGCAAAAATAAAAATTTCGCGGGATTAATATAAATTTAAAAAATAATAAACTGCTAGAAATTTATTTTGAATATCCCTCAAATAGATATGTTTTAAAAAACAAATTTTTCAACCCAGAAAACCAAAAATCCCGCGAAAAAACCAAGCAATGCTAATAAAGTTATTTTTTTCGTGTACCAAAAAAAGTTAATTTTCTCCATTCCCATAGCAGCAACCCCAGCCGCTGAACCAATAATTAAAATACTACCTCCTGTACCAGCTGAATAAGCAACCATATTCCAAATTATATCATTCAATCCATAATCAAACATTCCTATGGAGGCAGCAACTAATGGGACATTATCTACAATTGATGATAAAATACCCAGTAGAACTACCACAATTTCCGTGTTTGGCAGTTTGTGTTGTAATGTTTCTGCCAAAAATCTCAAACTACCAAGTTGTTGCCCATTAATAGAACCATAAACTAACGCTTCTAATGCCGCTACTGCCATTAAAATCCCTAGAAAAAACAAAATACTAGACATTTCTATTCTCGACAAAGCTGTATTTGCTGAATAAAGGTGCTTTTTCTCTTCAGAAAAATTTTCTTCCGGATGAATATATTCAGAAACTAACCAAACAACTCCTAAAGATAACATCATCCCCAAATATGGCGGTAAATGGGTTACTGTTTTAAAGATCGGAACAAATAAAATCATCCCTAATCCTAGATAAAGCATTGTTTTACTACTTAATAATCTCTCAATTTTCGCGAGATTTTTCTCATCTTTTTCACTTTTAACTTTCCCTTTAAATACAGGCAAAAAAGAAGCAATGAAAAACGGAATTACAAAGTTTAGAATAGCTGGCACAAAAACATGTTCAATCAACCCAGCAGCTGAGACTTTTTTAGCAATCCACAACATTGTTGTTGTAACATCACCAATTGGAGACCAAGCACCTCCAGCATTAGCAGCAATAACTATCAATCCAACATACCACAATCTTGTATTTCGATCTTTAACTAATTTTCGTAGCAAAGTAACTAATACAATTGTTGCTGTCAGATTATCAATTACAGCTGATAGAAAAAAAGCAATAATACCTATAATCCAAAGCAGTTTTTGCCTGTTATTTGTTTTAACATACCCTTTTAGAACTTCAAACCCACGATGTAAATCTATTATTTCTACAATTGTCATCGCCCCGATTAAAAACACCAAAATTTCTGCTGTTTTTGCCAAATGATGCATTAATGTTATACTAAAACCTTCTTGAGCTGCTTCACCACCACTTAGAAAATTAAAAACTTGCCCCTCCGGACTAATAATTGAAAACCAGCCTTTATGAAATCCAAAAGCCAAAAACCCCCACATTAATGCAGCCATTAACAAAGCTGGAACAGTCTTGTCTAATCTTAAAGAATGTTCAGTTGCAATCGTTATGTATCCTAAAACAAAAGCCAAAATAATGATGTTTACCATATTGAATTGAATAAATATTTACTATCAAGAAAACAATATAAATATTCTTTTTTTTGTCAATTTCTTGTCAAAAACCCCGCGAAATTTTCAGAGATAAAAAAGTTTCCCCAATTTTCTTGGCTAATTTCTACAAAAACTTAATGCTACAGACAAAACAAAGACAACAAATCCTCTTATTTTTCGCGAGTTTTTTAGTCAATTTTTTAGTCAACTACTTTAAGAGCTTTTTGCATATATTTGTCTATAATTCCCGCGAAAAAATCACCCGCCTCCTCAGCTCTACCTACAGAGCCATGATTTTTAAATCCACCTTCATAGAGAGTAGTTACAGATAATTTTGGAGCTAATTTTACGAGAGTATTTATTGATTGTTTTGCAAAAATATCCCACAACTCATCTTCCTCAATATTTAATTCTGCATTTTCATTTAAGTAGTCAACCAATCTTTTAAATAAATTTTTCGCATAAATTATATCAAAAGCAAAGTGAGATTCCCCTTTCCCCCCATTTTTAACATACAATTTCTTTCTTGCTTCAAAATCTTCATCAAAATTAAATAAATGATATTTTTCCTCATGCCCACCAGTTAATTCTGTCAATGAAAAATTATATCTATCTTTTAATTCTTCTATAGATTCCTTCATTGCATGAATATCATCATTATCTTCAATTGTTTTATCTATGTGTCCACATTTTCTTAAATTTTCTGAATCTTTTTTGTGAGTGTGATAACAAAAATCTTGATTTTCTACATTATTTTTAAAATCAGCTACAATTTCTACAACATATTTAAAATCTTTACCTTTATCAAATTTATCAAAATATTCCTTCAAAGCCATTACTAATCCCATATCTGCTCCAGGAATAGAATTGGCAAAATGCCTGCTTTCATATCTATCATCAATACATTGTGTTGTCGGATCTTCTACTATTTCTAATGACATAATAATTGGTGGTTAAAAATCTCGCGAATTATTAACTATTGACAATTATTTGTCAAGGTTTTTTTGCTAAAAAATATTTTCATTCTTTTATAAAAAATTTCGCGAAATTACCGACCAAAAACATTAACAACATACCATCCTTTATGTGACTTGGCTAAACCGATGCCTACTTTTCGCCAACGAATGCTAGTCATATTTTGATAATGTGAAGCAGAATTTTTTAAACCCTGCAAAGCCAGCTCCAAAGTTGTTCCAAAACTTAAATTCTCGCCAAATTCTCCGTTCAGTCCCGCTCGTTTAATCCGATTGGCAAAAGTTCCTTCTGTAGGACTAATATGTGAGATAAAGTTTTGTTCCGCCATTTGTTGAGCATATTTTTGCGCGAAATCATCTAGTTTCAAACTAGAAGCCAACGCTTTTTTCCCTGCTTCCTGACGAACAGAATTTACCCAAAATCGCACATTAGCGCGACTTGTCCCGGTTAGTTTTACTCTTTCCTCCTGACGAATTGGCAAAATAACCTTAGGCGAAAAATAAATTGCTCGGTTAAAAAGAATTTCTCCTTTATTAGAATTAATTTCAATTACGTATCGCCCAAAATCTCGCGGATTTACATCAAACCAAAACTCCGTTTTAGTCGGATTAAAACGAATTTTAGAACTACTTATTTTCCCGTTCGGTAACGTAATAAAAACCTCTGGCTCTAATACTGTTTCCCGCGAAATTTCTCCATTAAAAGTTATTTTTTCTAATTTCCGAAAATATCTCGCGAAATTTTTAATTTTAATTTTATCATTTTCTGTATCAGGAAACGCTTGCTCTATTTGAAAATTCTTGAAATCAACTTTTTTCCAGGCGGAAATTTGTGTATCCAGTCGTCCATCTTGCGATTCCGCCGCAAACATATCTACCGCTAAATTTTTAAACTCATCAAAATCCGCGAAAAAATTATATTTCAAAGGCAAAGTTTTAATTCCTCCGTAAACATAAAGTGTTTTTCTCTGGCGATTTTTTTGTGAGAAAACAAATTTATACAAATCTGTTGGTTCTGTGTCTTGTAAATCAAAGAAGACAGTTGATTCTTCTGGTAAAACCCGAACAGCAAATTTCGCGAGAAAAACTTTTTCACTTGGAGCAAATTTTCGGTAATCCTTTTTATCAACAATTTCAATTGTTTCCGTCCGCGATTTTTTTTCGTTATCTAAGACAACTCCGATAAAAAAAGTTCCCGCTTTGTCGAAAATAACGGGGAAAGAAAAATTTTTACCAGAAATTTTTCCTGAATACTTAATTTGTTCGCCAATTTTCTTTTTCCCTTCAATTTGCTGTAAAAAAACAGTTATTTTTTTGTGTCCTAAATCTTTAGTCCGTCCAGAAAAATTAATCACACTCCCTTGCAGATATTTTCGCGGGAAATTTCTCCGCATAGTGATATTGGGGAAAAAATCTTTAACCAGCATCACTACTGATTCATTGGGAAAAATAGGCAATGTTTTTCTAGCTAGTTTTTTTTTATCTGTTTCTGTAGAAATCCCGCGAAATTTTTCTACAACTTGAGCTACTTCTTCTGGCACGACTGGATTTTGAGCTTCCTCTGATAAGTTTTCACGAACCGCTTCTGGTACAACAGGTTTTTCGTCATTGGGGTCAGTATAAACTTCAAACTCTACCTCAATAACCCCTGCTCCCTTAGGAGCTAGTAAAGAAAAAGCTTTTTCTGAAAGATCTAAAATTCGGTCTTCATGATAAGGACCACGATCATTAACTCTAACGATAACAAATTTATCGCCATGTTTTACTTTTAAACGAGTCCCCAAAGGCAAAGTTCGGTGCGCCGCCGTCAAAGCTTCTGGATCGTAAGGTTCCCCACTAGCCGTTGGATTTCCTGCTAAACTGGAATGGTAATAACTAGCTTTTCCGTAACCAGAATAAACATATTTTTTCGTAAACCCAGATTCTGCGACTTTTTGGGTACGGTAAATAATTTCGGCCACTTCACCTCGATTCAAAGAATGATGCGGTTCAGAATCAGTAGCAATAATTCTAAACTTTTTCCCAATATCTAGAATCGGCTCAAACCATTGTTGGTCTTCTCCTGCTTCTAAATTTTTCGCGGGAATTCCAAAAGCCACCAAAGTCATTTTTAAAAACTCAGCTCGTGTCACCTGTGCTGCTGGATGAAAAAGTCCATCAGCAAATCCTTTTACTAGTTTTTGTCGATAAGCCTCATTAACATAGTTAAAAAACCAATCCCCACCATTTACATCAGGAAAAATTTTTTCGTTAGATTTAGGTATTTTATAATTCGCAGCCAGCATAATTATTTTGACAGCTTCCGCCCGATTAACTGGTTGTAAAGAATGATAGCTTCTACTTCCATCTGGTTCTTTATATCCTTCAATAACTCCTTGGTCCTGCAAAGATTGAATAGCGTGATAAAAAGGATGGGTCACATCTATATCTGAAAATCCCGCGAAAATTTGCCCCCAAAAAGTAAGTCCTCCGAGAAGCAGAAAAAATCCCGCGAAATTTTTAATTTTGTTTTTGTTTAAGCATTTAAACATTACAAAAATGTTATTATTTTCTGCTTGATTATAGTTTTTTTTATGAATTGGGAAATTTTTCTGAATTAGAGTTTATTTTTATAAAAAATTTCGCGGGATTTTATTCTAATTCTAAAAAATTATTTGACTTTATTGAAAAAAACTTTAAATTAAAAATATGAACGAAAATGAATACAAATCAATAACTGGAGAGAAAATAACTGTAGAAAAAATAATTAATTCTGATTCTCCCCCTGAAGTAAAAATAATCGCTTTAGAATCTTTAAAAAAAAATATGTTAGAAAAGTCCCACAAACCATGGAATCTTTTATCAGAAGAAATTCAAAGTAAGATTAGCGAAATTGATTGTCATATTTTTAAACAGGAAGTACTAAAAGAGAAACAACGAAATTCCTGGAAGGAAGCCTGGAAAGAAGTTACAAAAGATAAAAGATTTAATGGACTTCTTTTTCTAGCGTTAAGCTCTTTTCTATTAAACCCAGCTGTTCCCGAAGAAGACAAAAAATACCTCTTTATAATGTCAGGGATTTTTGCACTTGTAAATATTATTGTATATTTTGAAGAATTAGATAGAATAAAAAACAGTATAAGAACAAAGATAAAACAATTTACCTACAAGGGAATACATAATCAATGTCATGAATTCTAAAATAATCCTTTATTCCCCATATTAAAGGAAAATTTCGCGGGATTTAAGACGAAAGAATTTTTCTCTTATGTTTGGTAAAAAAACTTGCGAGATTTTGGAGAATGAATAAAATTCGCTCGTTCTCAAAGCACGCGTAGCTCAGCTGGATAGAGCACCGGTCTTCGGAACCGGGTGTCGGGGGTTCGAATCCCTCCGCGTGTACCACTTTTCTAAGGCAACTTCTGTTGTCTTTTTTAATACACAAAATCCCGCGAAAAATATTAAATAATAAAAAAATTTCCCAGATTTAGTCTGGGA
>CAZMOH010000047.1:0-6638 GCA_964567875.1 uncultured Candidatus Peribacteria bacterium
GTCATGAATCAAAAACAATTGATATAAAAGTTAAGAATGAGAGTACTATTGATTGGCGAAAGTCTCTTTCTTTAATTCCGGCTGAAGTTCCTGAGGGAATGGTAGTTTCCAAATTTTATCTAATAGGTAAAACTGAGCGCGGGCGGAATGGAATTTTTCGCGGGAAAATTTATGTCAAAAACACTCCAAACGGAAAATATTCTTTTAAATTAATTCCTAAATTTTTAGGTAAAAGTTTAGTTGACTCCCAAATGAAAAGGGCAACCTTTGAATATGAAATTCAAGTTTCTGGAGATAAAAATTTTTTAACGGCTTCTCTTCGTGACACTTCTTTTTTCAAAAATCTACAAACAAGCACTTTTTCTAAACCAGTTCTTAAAACAGCTGAAAATCCCGCGAAAAAAAGTTCTTTTTCGGCTGTTTTCCCTTCCAAAACTTCTCTGCCGGCGTCTTATTCCAATAACTATGGTCCTCCAGTTAAAGTAAAACTGAGTTGGTTTAACAAAGACTACGAAGAAATTAGAGGAAGCCAGGAAGTAACTATTTGGAAAAATTCCCGCGAAAAAATAGCTAAAGTTCCGGCTTATACTTCTATCAAAATTTTCTATAACAAATCAGGAAGTTATAAAGAGATTTCCATAAAAATTGGAGAAAAAGTTTGGAAATTTTCTGTTAACGATAAGATTACTTTTTCATCAGCAGGTTTTTTAGAAATGTTGAGATATCAAAATCCGCGTTTTGGAAAAGGAACTGTGAAATATAATAAATTTCGCGGAAAATTACATTTCAAAATTAATGATGATAAATCTCATTTAATGGTAATTAATGAACTGCCTTTGGAGCAGTATCTGTGGGGATTAGGCGAAGAACCAACTACTGAACCACAGACTAAGAAAAATGTGATTTTTATTCTCGCGAGATCTTATGCTTATGTTTATTCAGGAAAAAGACGAAAATTCAACCGATATGATTATGATTTAGAAGACAGCCCGCGAACTTCGCAACTTTATTTGGGATATGATTGGGAACGATATCATGCTAACCAAAAAGATTTAGTCGCTCTAACTAGAGGAGAAGTTCTTTATTATCCTAAATGGAAACGAGCAGTTATTGGTCCTTATTTTACACAGAGTGCCGGATTTTCTGTAAACCCGTGGCGTAAACAATATCCGTGGGCAAGAGAACGAGTTTTGCCTTACGATAAAGGATTACAACAACGCGGACACGGAGTAGGATTATCCGGAAACTCAGCTCGAGTTCTAGCCGAAAAAGGAGCAACTATTCAGGAAATAATTGATTACTTTTTTGATGGTCTTATTATCAAGAAAGTTTACTGAAATCCCGCGAAATTTTTAGTTTTGTCGTCTTATTTTTAAACTCTAAAAATAATACAAAATTATATTCTCTGTATGATAAATGTTTATTATATTTAGGAAGAAAATAGATTTTATTTTAAAACAACAACAGATTCCAATACCAATCAAGAATAGCTTGTCCGTTATATAAAAATAATAATAAACTAGGCATTAGAAAAGCTCCCATTGGTAAAGCCAGTTTTCCAGAAATTCGCGGGATTTTTTTCGCGAGTTTTTTTTGAAAAATCAGGATTGGTAAAGCAATAATTGTACCAAGAATATAGGCAACAAACAAAGCTCCAATTAAAAGTTTCCAACCAAGTAAAATTCCTATTAGAGTTCCTAATTCAAAATCTCCTTGTCCGACTCCTTCGCGTTTTAAAAAATATTTGGTTCCCCAGAATTGCAAAAAATAAAACATAAATCCCGCGAAACCACCAATTAGGTATAATGATATATTATCACCATGTATAACTTTCCAGACAGTCCAGAGAAGAGCTACAAAAATCGCGGGAAAGGAGATACGACGGTCAACTTCATAAAATTTCAAATCATAAAAGAAGAGAATTAGAATTAAGAAAACAGAGATTATTAAAAATATAAAATTTAGGTCAGAAAAAATCCCGCGAAAAAATTTTTCCGCGAAAAAATAAAAAGTTAAAGCAAAGATTATTTCAACTAGCGGATAAAAAGCAGGTATTTTTTTTCCGCAATTTTTGCACTTCCCTCCCTGGAAAAGCCATGAAAAAATTGGAATTAAAGAAAGTGGTAAAAGCTTTTGGCGACACTGGGGACAACGACTACGACCGGCGAAAATTCCGTCTTCTTCAAAATGTAAGCGCCAGATAAGCATTGTGCTAAAACTTCCGAGCATTGCTCCGAGAATAGCAAAAAGAATTGGATATAAGTTTGTCATCTTTTGAATTCTACTGATTTGCAAATAAAAAGGCGAAAATTTCGCGGGATTTTTGAACTTCTAACTTAATTTCTCGTTTAAAAGTTCAGAATTAATATTTTTCGCGCAACTTTAATTACAAAACTTTATAATAAATTTCTCCACAGCAAGTTCTAATTCGCTAGCATCAGTTGAGGTGGTCATAATTCCGCCAGTTTTTATTTTCATATCAATTTCAAAGAGTGAGTCGTACATCATTTCAATTTTTTTCGCGGAAAAATTTCGCGAAAGTGGTAAGGTTTTTTTTACTACAAACGGATGAATTTTAGCTTCATTTGCAATATCTCGTTCAGATAAATTTCGTTCAAGTCCATTAACAATTTGCGCGTGAATCCTAATTTCTCGTTGAATCATTGAAAAAATCATTTGGACAGGAGTTCCACTAGTTAGTAAGTTGCGAAATTTTTCAATCGCCGCGGGAGCATTACATTGACTTAAATTTTTTAAAAAATCCCAAATTTCTAATTGCGGATTAGCTTGGGTCATTTTTTCAATATTTTCTTCCGTAATTTCGCGGGAATTTGAGGTAAAAATTAACTTCTTAATTTCGCTAGAAAGTGTCCATAAATCATCCCCACATCTTTGCCAGAGTTTTTGCGCATTTTCCCGCGAAATTTTGCCTCCTTCTTTTTTTGTAAACTTTTCAATCCAGCGAATTAATTCATTTTCCGCCAGTTTTTCAAAACTTTCGGTACGAGCCGTTTTTAACAAAAATTTAGAAAACTTTAATCGTTTATCAAGTTTAGGAATTACTATTAACACAGTGCAGGTAGCTTCTTGTTCGGGTAGCTTTTCAAAAAATTTTTTATTTTCGGCTTTTTCAAACTTTTCTGAGTCCCAAAAATTTTCGCAAATTACGAGTCTTTTTCCGCCAAAAAGGTTTGGTGTAAAAACTGAATTTTCCAAATCTTGATAAGAGTTTTCTTTTTCTAAATAAGAAATTTCTCCATCTGGATAAATCTCGCGAAATTTTTGTTTATAAAATTGTAATTTTTTAACTAAGCGGTAGGAGTCTGAACCAGTTAGTAAAACAAGGTTTTTTATCATTTTTAAAACTAAAACTACAGAACTAGTGTGCAAAATTTCGCGGGAATTGCAACTGGTTTTATCTAAAAAAGAAATCTTGTGTTTTTTCGCGGGATTTTCTAAAATTTACGAGAAACTAATACAAACAAAATGAATTTTCGGAAAATTTCGTTAACAGTTCTTTCTTTTTTGGCAGGATTTCTGCTTATTAATACAGCTAAAGCGATAGTTATAGATAGTTATTCTATGGCGAAAGCAAATGTGGCAGTTATTCAAAATGACAATCCAGATATTTTGAAAATAAAAGTTTGGGGAAAATCAAAGTTATTGCAAAAAGCCCAAAAAACTGTTTTACAGATTTTTAATAAGCAAAAAGAAATTCTTGTTGAGCAAGAAAATCCCGCGAAATTTTCTCAAAAAAATCCAGAATTAATGGAAAGTGATTTTGAAATAGATTTATTAAAAAATAAATTAGCTGGAGATTTAAACATAAAAGCAGAAATTTATAACAACGACGGACAAAAGGTTGGTTTTGGGGAAATTCAAAAAAATTTCGCGGGAAATGTTGAAGAAAAATCAACTATTTCTGATTTAAAAATAAAAGTAGATAAGGATTTAGTAAAAGGTTCTGTTAATTTTACAAATAAAGCAGAAAAGGGAAAGTTTGTAGTCAAAGTTGATGTTTACAAGGATAATAATACACATGATTATGTGGGAACTTTTTCTTCTGAGCCAGTTGAATTTTTAACTGGAGAAACAAAGGAAATTTCATTTTCTTTTGCTAAGCCAAGTGATCCGCAGTTATACAATGTTAAGGTTGGAATTGTGCAGAAAGATCAGGAAGTTACAGGAAAACTGACCGGAAATTTTTTAGTAAAAGGGGATTTTGGGGAATTTTATTCCCTAGATGTAAGTCCCGCGAAATATTTAAAAGTAGGAGAGACAGTAATTGTTAAATTTACAGGAGCTACAACAACAGGAAAAGATGACCCGTTGAGTGTAGAAATAAATGTTAAAAATGAAAACGGAATGAGTTTGCAAAAATTTGTAAGTGTTTCTCCAGAAAGTGATTTGAAAGAATTTTCAGGTCAGGAAATGTTTTTAATTGATAAAGATTCAGGGCAATTATCTGTAGAAGCAATTTTGTGGAAAGATAATAATGAGTTAGGGAGAATTTCTAAAACAACACCAAAGTTTACGAAACCGAAAGAAATGAATTTTATAAATAAAATTCGCGACTTAAAATCTCGCGAAAAATTATCTACGGCTGATAAATACAAAATAATTGCAATTTTGGTTTTAATTGTTTTAGCAATTGTGATTTTTATTCGTGGGTTAATTCGTTCAAATAAAGGAAAACAGTTCTTCTTATTTTTCTGTTTAATTTTAGCTAGTGGGACTGTTTTTGCCGAAGCTGTTAATTATTTTCCGCAAGATGGAACAGCTTATAATTTAGATTCTAATTCTGTTTTTAATCAAATGGGTTTTTGGGGAGAGTTAAATAGTCCGCAGGGAGGGTTATTGCCTGATGCAGGAAAGACTATTAAATATGAGATTATTTTAAATGGAAAAGAGATTAAAGGAGAGTTTACAAGTTTGGGGAATGTTGAATATAAATTTACTAAAAGAGTTCCAGAAGATTTTAAAGAAGATAAATATACAGTTCAAATCAGGTTTTATGGACAAGATGTTAATGACAGGTTAGATGATTTGGGGTTGGGAACGTCTGGAAACGATGATATAGTTATCAATTTAAAAAATGCAAATGGCGATGAATTGATGATTTTTATTGATGGGACAGCTCCTGATCCTAATTTTGATTTCAAAAAGAGTGATGGTAATAGTTTGAATTCAGGAGATTTTGTAAATTCTACCTTTCAATTAACTCTTAATTGTGGAGATAATTTATCGGGATGCTATAAAAATTTCGCGGGATTTGATGTAACGGGGAATTTTTGTGATCCAGGATCTGTTACAAATGGGAATATTTGTAAAGATTCTTCTCATAATGTTCGTCCATATCAGTTTAAAATATGTGATAAAGCGGGAAATTGTCAGATAAAACCTGCGAAAATTGATTTTTATGATCCAGTTAAGCCAACTATGGGTGATTTTGGGTTTGATGCAACTAATAATGGATTTTGGAATAACTTTGGTAGTAATATCGCCTCAGGATATATTACGGACTTTAAGGTTAAAGATATTATGGATCCAGCAGAGGGGTCTTTAACAAGTGTAGATAATTATGTTTGTGAACATAGTAGTGATTTTGTTTTAGATACTAATGTCTGTATTGAAAAACAGCTTGCAGTTTGTGATGCAGTTACTTCGCCGTTTTTTAATGTAGATTATTGTGAATGGGATTCTAATTCTAGTACTTATGTTCCGCACGGAAGCTGTCCAGATGGAATGACTTATAATGTAACATCAGGGGAATGTGAAAAGTCTTGTTATACTGATAGATTTCCTTATTGCTTTAATGTTCAGCCAAGTACTTAATAAAATCCCGCGAAATTTTTTAAATTTTTCTTAAAAAGTCTAAAAAAGTCCGAACTTTGCCAGAATTTTGTCTGATATAAGTTCGGACTTAGTTTTTTAAGCCAAAATTTCGCGGGATTTTAGTTTAGACTATTTCTTATCATCTTTATCAGCATCAATTTCTTCAAACTCAGCTTCTTTGATTTCTGGTTCGTTAGTTTCTTCTGTTTTCGCTTCTCCTTCAGCAGCTTTAGGATCATGTCCAAGTTCGTGCATTTTTTGTCCTAAATTCATTAGAACCTTTTGTAATTCTTCAGCCTCTTTTTGTAAATCTTCTTTAGAACTGTCTTCTTTTTTCAAAATTTCGCGGGATTTTTCTAATTTATCATTAACTTCTTTAACAACATCTTTCAATTCATCTTTTTTCATTTCTTCAGCTTCTTTAACGGTCTTTTCCGCTTGATAAATTAGAGAATCTAAATGGTTAAAGGCCTCCACTTTGGCCTTGCGTTCTTTGTCTTTTTCAGCATTTTCCTCTGCTTCTTTTTGCATTCTTGCAATTTCTTCTTCGCTCAATCCACTAGATCCTTCAATTCTAATATCTTGAGTTTTTCCAGTAGATTTATCTTTAGCAGTTACTTTTAGAATTCCGTTAGCATCAATATCAAAAGTTACTTCAATTTGAGGAACTCCGCGTGGAGCCGGTGGAATTCCATCTAAAATGAATTGTCCTAAAGATTTATTATCAGCGGCCATTTCGCGTTCTCCTTGTAAAACATGAATTTGGACGCTTGGTTGGTTATCAGCATAAGTTGAGAAAACTT
>CAZMOH010000048.1:0-6232 GCA_964567875.1 uncultured Candidatus Peribacteria bacterium
AACATTCATTTGCGCTTTAGTAGGCTCTTCTGTTTGGAAATTCCCCATTAAAGCAATTCCGACTGTTCCCACATTTCGCAAAGCAACATGTGCTCCAACTGGAATTCGTTTATTTTTTTCATATCCAGCCCGTCCCTCGTAAACATTTCCAAACCGATCAATCACAAAATTATATCCAATATCTCCCCACCCACGCGTAACTGCATGATAACGATAAATTGCTCGCATAATCTCCTTAGGAGTGCGTCCATGTTCACTTTGTAAATTTTCAGCTGTATGATGGATAACAAATTTCGCAACATTTTTATTTTCCATAATTGGCCAAAACAAAGGATTTCCATTATCATCAGTTCGTCGAATAGTTTCTGGACGCAAATTTTTGGGTAGAGATGCAATTTCTAACTGATACCAACGACTTCCATTATTAATATTTTTAGCTAAACGCAATGATTCATCGGCTCCCCATTCCGCTCGAGTATAAAATCTCGGAGTTTTAGTTGTTCCAAAATCCAACTCTTTCGAAATATCTCCTTTTTTCAAATATTCTTGAGTATTTTCTTCAATATAAGAGCTTGTAGGAACTTTAGCATAAGTAGTTGGTATCAAAAATGAGGTCACTCCCAATAAAAAACTTCCTAACATTTTAAAATTTAAAATTCCGCGAAAATTCTACACTGATCACATTTTTTGGTCAAAACTTTTTTAAAAAATACCAAAAATTTTCAAAATTGGATTATATACAACAAAGTAAAACTCAATTATTAAGTCATAAAAATTTCGCGGGATTTTTTTAATATGTTACAATTCTACTGTTATTTAATAATTAAAAAATGATTACCGAATTACAATCACAATTAGAAAAAACAATCGAACACTTTCAAACAAAACTCGCGACTTTACAAGCTGGAAAAGCAACTCCTGCTATGGTGGATGAAATACAAATAGAAAATTATGGTTCAATGATGCCTTTAAAATCAGTAGCAAATATTTCCTGTCCTGATAATAAAACAATTAAAATTGAACCATGGGATAAAAACTCTATTGGAATAATTGCCAAAGCAATTCAAGAATCTGATTTAGGGATAAATCCTCAAAACATGGGAGATCATTTATATCTACCAATTCCACCTATGACTGAAGAACGTCGAAAAAAATTAGTAAAAATTATTAAAGAAGAAGAAGAACTTGCAAAAATTTCAGTTCGAAATATTCGTCATGATTTTTTAAAAACTATCAAAAAACGAAAAGATAATGATGAAATCTCAGAAGACGAACAAAAAAGATTGGAAAAAGAAGTTCAGGAAAAAGTTGATGAAAAAAATAAAAAAATTGCCGAAATGTCAAAAAACAAAGAAGCTGATATTATGAAAGTTTAAAAAACCCGCGAAATCATGCGTAGAAAAAGCGGATTGCGACGGTCTTTATTACTTGATCCTTCTCGAAGAAGAATCTCCCCCAAAAGCCGATTTAGGAATAGGTTTTTAAATTTTTTTACAAAATTTTCTGGTTTAAAAAATGTAAAAAAAATTTTCCGATTATCAGTCATAGGCAGTTTTATTTTAATTGGAATGACCGGATTTCTAATTTTCGCGATTTTTTCACCTTATTATGAGTTAAAAACAATTTCTGTTATTAGAAATAATGAAATAATTCCAGCTGAAGTCATTCAGAATATATCTAGTAAATTTATTGGAGAAAATATGTTTTTTTTACAAAAAGAAGAAATTAAAAATCTTTTAAAAGAGAAATTTCCAGAAATTAATAATATTCAGATAAAAGACAAATGGCCTAATAAAATAGAACTAAAAATCGAATTTTCTACAGCTAAATATAATATCCTCAATAAAGAATCTGCGAATTTCGCCACAATAACTGACAATGGAATTATAATTTCGGAAACCAGCAAAACAGGATTGCCTACTATTAATATTTTGCAATATGCAAAACCTTTTCAAATTCACAAAAGACTTATTTCTAAAAACTGGCTAGATAAGATAAATCTCGCAAAAAACCTCTTATTAGATGAAGTAAAATTACCAATAAAAGAAATAAATTTATTAATGAAAGCTCGCGAAGCACATTTTATAATGCCAGGAGGTGGAGCTATTTGGGTTGATTTAGAACAATCTATCCCACAACAAATTAGAAAACTCATCCTAGCAGAAGGTAAAATTAAACTCTATAGCAAAAGATTCGATCATATTGATTTAAGAATACCAAAACAGATTTTTTGGAAATGGCAATAATTTCGCGATATTTTGACATATTTTTTAAAAAAAATAACATGAAGTGGCTTATATTTTTTAACTACTTTTATAATGAAAAAAGCACTAATTCTTTCTCTAGGACTAGCTGTAGTTTTTGGACTAACTGGTTGTAATCCTACAGATAAAATGAAAAAAACTGTTGATTCAGCAACTGAAGCAACTACAAAAGCTATTGAAAAACCTGTAATGGTTTTGGGCGATGGTCTAAAAGATGCTACCGACAAAATGTCTGATAAAGCTGATGAAATGGCAAAAGATGCTAAAGATGCTGTAAATAACGCTGCTGAAGGTGTTGTAAATACTGGTAATGACATGGCAGACAAAGCTGAAAAAATGATGGATGAAGCTTCTAAATAGTAATTTCGTTTCAATTTGAAAATAAAAGCACTGACATAAATGTCAGTGTTTTTTTTATATTAGCAAAAAATATTACCCCGTACTGCCAAACCCTCCTCGTGACTTTTCCGTTAATTTCTCCATTTCTATAAACTCAATTTTTTCTGTTTTAACAAACAGCCCTTGTGCTATTTTCTCGCCACGCTCAATAATAACTTCCTCATCTGACATATTATAAACCTGAATCATAATTTCATCTTTTTCTCCACAATAATCACGATCAATTAAACCTGGAGAATTTGGTAAAATTAACGATTTTTTCTTAAATAAAGAACTACGTGGCAGTATTAACAAAGCCAAGTTTTGGGGACATTCTATTATAACATTAGCAGGAACTAGAACGCTTTTTTTCGCGGGAACAAAGGTTGTTTTACGAGTAATAAAATCAAAAGCAAAACTCCCACCTGTTTCATATTTTGGTAATTCTAAACTAGGATCTATTTGGTGTATTTTTACTTGCATCAACAATATTATAGAAAAAAATAAAAATCCCGCGAAATTTTTGTTAATTAATAATTCCCAAATTTAGTCTGGGATCTTTCTATAATGTTTTGAGGGTGAGTTCGAAGTTCAACAAAAATTTATCTCATAAAGTTCGAACTTCTTTTCTTTTTTCGCGGGAAATTCGCAGGGTTTCGCCTTCGGCAGAGTGGAAGTTAGTGAAGACTAGGTGCGCTCGCTATCGCTGCACTCCTTCGAACATTTTTAGGATTAGAAAAAGAATAATTTTGAAATATAAAAAATCCCGCGAATTTTTTTAGTTTTGAAAATTATCTAAAAAAATGTCTGATTTAGGACGAACAAAGTTATTCAAAGTTTCTTCAATCAGTTTCTCTAAATCTTCAGCGAAAGATTTCAGCTCTTCTGATTTTTCTTTGGCTCTTTCTGTCTGCTGAATTGCTAAAAAAATTCTTTCTAAAGCATTTAGATTATTTCTCTGCTTAAAAGATCTTAAACTCTCTGCAAAATAACGAATTGCACGAGTTATAGCCGCAGCAGCAATAGCATCCTTATTATTCTTCCTCAAAGTTAAAGTTTGTGAAAGATTTAATATTCTTTGCAATTGAAACTCTGCCCGTTCTGATTCTCCTGCCCTTAAAAGCAAAATAAATTGCTGAACTTTAGCTTGTAGTTCAATGAAATCTTTCACTGTCTCATCTCCATAAAAAATTCGCAACTGTCTATAAGTCATCACGGCAACCTCACGACGAGTTAAAGCTTTTTGTGGATTATATAAATTTGTCGCAGGTAAATAGGCAATTTGAAATTGTTTTGCATAAGCAAAAACTGGTGCAAACCAACTATCTGGGGAAACATCTTTTGCGATATTCCTTAGATTATTTCTATATTTTCGAAGATTAACATTAGTCGCATTGAAAAGAAAAGCCAAAAATTCGGCCTTAGTAATCGCAGCATTAGGAGCAAAATTCGCCCCATTTTTAATATGAATTATTCCTAAATCATTAGCTCGACCAATTGCAGGAGCAAACCATTCATTTGGATTTACATCAGGAAAAGGAATCGTTTTAGAATAACTAGACGGAATAGCAATTCCTCCCGCTCGTAAAGCAACTGTTATCGCTTCAGCCCTAGTAACAAATTTTTCTGGATAAAAATTCCCATCAGGATAAGCCCTCATAATTCCTACATCATGCAAGTGTTGGAAAATCGGATAGTTAATATCATCCGCTGGAACATCATTAAAAGCTGCAAAAACTATATTTATTAGAAAAAATCCCGCGAAAATTCCGATTAACAAAATTTTAGAAAAATTCATTGACTGTATTTTAACTCAAAAACAGAAATTCCGCGAAATTTTCAAAAAAAAACAATTCCGCTATACTAAAAAAGATGAACTTAGAACAAATTTTCGCGGGATTTTTGGAGAAAGAAAATCTTTCTGAGAAAAAATTATTATTACTAGTCTCGGGTGGAGTTGATTCTATTGTTCTACTAAATGTGGCAACAAAAATTTGTGACAAAAAACTGATTGAAGTCTTACATTTCAATCATAACTCGCGCAAAAATTGTGTTCTTGATTTTTCGCTTGTGGAAAACTTGTGTAAAAAATATCAGGTAAAATTTCACGGAGAAATTTTACCAGCGATCACAAAAAGTGATCAAGAAAATCAATGGCGAAAGTTACGGCAAAAAATTTCGCGGGATTTGGCAGAGGAAATAGACGCGGCAAGAATTTTGACAGCTCATCATGCGACAGATTTGGTGGAAACAATGATTTTTCGTTTAACAAAAGGTTGCGGACCAGGCGGTTTATCCCCTTTTGAGTTGAGAAGTAAACCATTTTGGCAAGTCCCAAAAAGTGAATTAATAAATTACGCGAAATTAAATAATCTAGAATGGAACGAAGACGAAACGAATAAAAAAAGTATTCATAATCGAAATCTAATTCGGAATAAAGTTTTGCCTGAATTACGAAAAATCACCCCCAACCTTGAACAGGTTTTTGTGCGAGAATCAGAAATTTTCGCGGGAATTTCTGAATATTTAAATCAACAAATATCACATTTAGTAGAATCCCGCGAAATTTCGTTAAAAGACTTTTTAGAAGTTCCCCTTATTTTACAAATGGAATTTTTGCGGAAAATATCGCGAAAAATTCCCAGTATGTCAGAAATTGAGGATTGTTTACGTTGGCTAAAAAAAGACCCGCCAGGTAGATCTCAAAAGATTATTGGAGGAACTGAAATTAAATTATTTCACGGGATTTTGCGGTGGTGATTTCGCGGGATTTTTTGTATTTTAAAATTCTGCTTTTTCAATCCCTAAAATTGTTCGACGGAGCGCGAGCGTCAGCGAGCGCTCCTAGTCTTTACCAAATTCCACTCTGCCGAAGGCGAAATCTCGCGAAATTTTTGATTTTCCACTAAAAAACTAGATAATTCACGAGATTTAATAACCATTTTAAAAAATGAATAAAAAACTTTTCGGATTACTAGCTGTCGCTATACTACTCGCTGGTTGTGCTACTCCTACGACAAAAACAGCGAAAAAAGTAGAAACAAAACCAGCCCAAACTATTTCTAAAACTGATAAAATGCCTAACAAAGAAAATCCTGCGAAAAAATCCGAGCAAACTCCTAAAAATGTAGTTTTGCACACTGACAAAGGTGATATTGTAATCAAACTTTTACCTGATTCTGCTCCTAAAACTGTGGAAAGTTTTTGGAAACTTGCTCGTGATGGAAAATATGACAATGTCCCTTTTCACCGAGTTATTAAAGATTTTATGATTCAGACTGGAGATTATGAAAATCACAATGGAACTGGTGGTAAGTCTTGGTTTGGAACACCAATGAAAAACGAAATTGACCCTAAACTAACTCATAAACGAGGAATGGTTTCTATGGCAAACGCTGGCCCAGACACAAACGGTTCTCAGTTTTTTATTGTTCATAAAGATTCGCCATTTTTAGATGGTAGTTATTCTATTTTTGGAGAAGTTATTAAAGGAATGGATGTGGTAGACAAAATAGCAGAAACAAAAACTTTACCTGGCGATAAACCTATTCAAGAAATAGATATTAAATCAACTGATTTAGAATTTTAAA
>CAZMOH010000049.1:0-5881 GCA_964567875.1 uncultured Candidatus Peribacteria bacterium
ATCTCATCATAACTAAACCTGGTCATTTCGAGAACGACCAGTATGAATTTTCTTACCAGTATCTCCTAATTTTTCAATTAGATATTCCTCAATTTTAGTATGGCAATCTTCATCTTCTACTTTTAATTGAAATTCTCCTTTTTCCCATAATTCTAAAATCTCATCTAATCCTTCTTCTAAATCAGCCAATTCTTCAGCTGTTAATAAATTATGTTTTTCCAAGAGTTGAGCATAACAACGACTACACCAAACATCATCACCAACCATCATTTGATCATATAAAATATCTTCACCAGCATTATATTCTTCCACAATTTTATTTAATTCAACAATACCATTTTTAAACCAAATTTTCTTTTTAATCGTTCTTTCATCTTCATTATTCATTTTAAAAGTGGGTTAAAATCCCGCGAAATTTTTCGCAGTCCGGCAAATTTTCTAACTTTAAAAATAAAATTGCAAAAAAATTTTTAAAAAATCTATAATTCCATAATTTTGCGTTTTTTTTTAATCTTTTAATCCGTGCTTAGCTGTAAACTGTAAAATTTCGCGGGCAATTTCACGATCATCAAACTTGATTTTCTTTTTTCCAATTGTTTGAGTTTTTTCGTGTCCTCTTCCCGCAATTAAAACTGTATCACCAGGTTGAGCGGTATAAATTGCATAACGAATAGCTTCATAACGATCTTCAATTTCAAAAAAGTTATTAGCTTCTTCCCGCGAAATTTCAGCTCGAATGATTTTAGAAATCTCTTTGGGGTCAGTCATTCCCGGATCATCAGTAGTTAAAATAAATTCATCAGCTACTTCATCAATTACCTTAGCGGATTCCTGCCAATTTTCAATATGTCGTCCACCAGCTCCTCCCCAAATAACAATAATTCTTCCGTCAGTCAGCTCAGTTAAAGAGTTTAAAACCGCTTTTAAAGCACTTGGCTTATAAGAAAAATCAACAATAACAGAAAAAGGTTGCCCTAAATCAATTGATTCTAAACGCCCTGGAATACCAGGCAAATTTTTTAGAGTTTTTGCAATCGTTTCCATTGAAATTTCAGCACTAGTTGCTGTGGCAATTGCACACAATAGATTTTCTAAATTATGTTGTCCAACCATTGGTACTTCAATATGCGCACTATTGTTTGGAACACGAATATCAAAAGATATTTTTTTCGCGGAAAATTCAGTATTTTCCGCCCGAATATCAGCTTGATTTTGTTTAGCAAAAGTCCAAATTTTATCAGCTGTAAAATCCGCGAAATTTTCAAAATACTCTGAGTCATGATTTAAAACCATTTGCTTACGAACATTCGGTTTGCGTGAATTATAGTTAAGATTCTTAAAAAGTTTCTCCTTTGTTTTCAAATAATCGGTAAAAGTTCCGTGGTAATCTAAATGTTCGTTATCGTAAACATTTGTCAAAACAGCTGTATCAACATTAACGCCCCATAAACGATGTTGATCAATGGCGTGCGATGAAACTTCAATCACAACATATTCGCATTTTGCGGAAACCATTTTTCGCAGCATTTTGTGAATATCCCAGGGACGCAGGGTTGTCCGCAGGGTTTTATTTGGTAAAACTTTGTCACCAATATGAAACTGAATTGTAGATAAAGCTCCACATTTTTTCCCAGAATTTTGTAAAATATGATGAATTATTTCAACTGTTGTTGATTTACCAGAAGTTCCAGTAACCGCAATGACTTTTAGTTTTTCCGAAGGAAATCTCCAAAAAATCGCGGCAAAAATCGCGGAAATTTTGTGATACCATAAACGAACAGGAGAGCGTTCAGGGATAAGTTTGCGAATAAAATCCAACATCAAGGGTATTGTAAACAAAAATTCAAAAATTTGAAACTAAAAATCCCGCGAAATTTTTAAATTTTTTCGCCAATTACTACAAAATTTTTATCACGAAAAAGTTCGCAATATAAGACTTTAAAATTGTTTTTTTGAAGAAGTTTTTTAAGTTCTGGTTTAGAAGTTTTACGATAGATTCGCGGAAATTTTTCTTTACCAAAAGGAATCAGCCAATTTTTAAATCTCCCTTGCCAAAAATTTGGCCAAAAATATTTTCGCGGGAGTTTCCAAGTAGTTAGAAAAATTTTTCCGTGTGGTTTTAAAACTCGCCAGCTTTCTTCCAAAAAACTATCTTGATCCTTTTTATTCAATAAATGATGAAAACTAGCAATAGCTGTAATTATCTCAAAATTCTCGTCTCCAAAAGGTAGTTTCTGAGCAAAATTCCCGCGAAAAAAATGATCTTGTGGGTAATTTTGACGAGCAATTTTCAAAAGTTCTTCCGATAAATCTAGACCAAAATAATTTCCTACAGGAATAATTTTTTCATCTAAAAATTTCCTTAATCGTCCATTTCCGCAACCTAAATCCAAAAGGCGATCTTGTTTTTTTAGTAACGGAAAAAGTAACTCAAATTCTGGCCAAGAATTTTTGCGTGTCGCGGAGAAATCCGCAGCGAAAGCATCGTATTCAGAATTATTCATTATGTAAAATATAACATAAATTTAAGATAAAATCCCGCGAAATTTCGCAAAAATAGACATCTCGCAGCTCTCTGCTAAAATGGGGGAGATGCGAGATTTCTTATTAGGACTAGGGACGATTTTGTTTGTCGGAGGAATAGGGCTGTATTTTGTGCAAGATGCTATGCCGAAGTGGCAGGCTCAAACTATTGATGCCTTAGAATCATTTGATAATGAATTAAATTTTTCCAAAGGACTAAATTTAGAAATAGATTTTTCTAAAATCCGCGAAAAGTTAGACAAAATTCCCGGGATTTACCCTTTTTCTAATTTGAAAAATTCTATTTTGGAAGTTCCTAAAATTTTCGCGGAAATTAATAAAATTAGATCTTTAGATTTTCCAATAAATCTTTCTGAACAAGCCGAAATGCCGACAGAAAAATTTTTGCAAATTTTTAATTCTGCCGAAAAGATTGACCAGTCACTAGCTTCAATAGAACGAAAAATTCGCGGGATTTGGAATTTCCTGATTCCGGATAAATATAAGTTGCTTCGTGACGAAAAACTAGCACAAATTAACAAAGTTCGTCAAAAAATCCGCGAAATTTTGAATTTCAAAAACCTTTTTCAAAATTTGGCCCAAAATAACGAGCGTGTTTTAATAATTTTACAAAATGAAAACGAACCGCGTTCAACAGGTGGATTTATGGGAAGTTTTTTTATTATTGATTTCTCTCCGGAGAAAATTTCCTGGAAGTTTCGCGATATTTATTCCCTAGATCGTCAAGTTCCTGAACGCGTTCAAGAAAAAGCACCCGCTTTCTTTCATGGACTAACTAATAAAATTTCTCTCCGTGATGCTAATATCTATCCTGATTTTCCGACTTCTGCCGAAAAAATCCGTGAATTCATGGCTTACACTGGCGAAAAAAAACCAGACACAATTATTACCATAGATTTAAGCTTGATTCGCGAGATTTTAAAAATAACGGGGCCAATTAAACTTGAACAATGGGGCTTGGTTTTAGATCAATATAATTTTGATTTAGGACTGCAATTTTTAGTTGAAGCTAAAGTGGCGGGACGATATAATGTTAAATCACCAGTAATGGTTTTTGCACAGGAATTATTAAAAACTTTGCAGAAAAAAGTCCGGCAAAATTTCGCGGGATTTTTCCAAAATTTTGACTACGAGGAATTTATAAAAGAAAAAAATATTTTAGCCAATTCCAGTAATACTCGCTTACAAGCTCTTTTTGAAAAATGGCATTTAGACGGAAAACTCGCGAAAAAAGCAAAATCAAATAATTTTTTGCAATTTGATTTTGTATCTGTAGGAGCTAATAAGTCAGAAAAATTTGTTTGGACAAAAATTACTCATAATGCCGAGATTTTCCCTGACGGCAAAGTAAAAAATACTTTAAAAATCGTAAGAAATCACGCTCTGCATCCTAACGAAATTTATGAACTACTAGATACAAATTTCTGGTCAGAAAATTTACGAGACCTTTTAAACAAAGATATTTTATGGAAACTGGGAGCAGGGGAGAATCGTACTATTTTGCGAGTTTTTATTCCCAAGTCAGCCAAGTTAGTTTCACAAAATAATCCGTCAGGAAAAATTCTCGCGAAAAAATCATTCCAAGACAATTTTCAGGTTTTAGAAATTCCGATGTTTGTTTTGCCTGGCGAAAAATTGAATATTTCAGTAGAATACGAAACAAAAATAGAAGAGGGTAGTCACAACTGGCGACCTTATTTTTTACAAATGGTGGGAACTCCCGCTCGTCAAAAAACTACTTTTTTGGAAACAATCTCTACCCCAAATCCCGCGAAATTTTCTGCAGAAACTTATAACATTGGCCGACCTGTAAAATTAATTGACCAAGACTTTCGGGCAGTCATAAAATTTAATTAAAATTTCGCGGGATTTTCTTTAACCTAAATTTGCCAAAAGGTCTACTTTTTAGTAAAAAGAAAAAGATGAAAAAGCCCCTGATTTTTCTGCTAACTTTATTTTATGGACTTACTTTTGCTAATAGCAATTTTAATTATGAACTAACCAGAACCAAGGAAGCGCCTGGTTTTTTTATGGTAAAACTTTTTGCGCCGATAAATTCTAAACCAATTCTTAAAAAAGAAATTTACATCAAAAATTTCGCAGAAAATGAAGAAAAAAAATACCGCGAACTTTTTCCTTTTATTCAACAAAAAAGACACGGAAGAATTATTTCAGCTGATGAATTTCGTCCAAAAAAAGTTAATCCACAAAAACACGTTGTTATAGTTTTAGGGAAACCTTTAAATAATTATTTAAATTTTAAGTTATCGGATGGAAACAATGTCTTTCAAGAATTTCAAAATTTCGCGGGAAAATATTTGTCGCCAGTAGTTTTAGATAATTTACAAACCGAATTTGGAGGAAATGTTTTTGCTGTTAAGACGAAACAAAACAAAATTACCACCACTTCACCAGCAATTTTTGTCGGAAAATTCAGAAAACCGCTACCGACTAGAATGAGAATAACCGGAAATACTTTAAACAGCCGTTTTGAATTAGAAACTCCGTTAGAGTTAGACAATCCCGCTTACACTAAAGATAAAACCGCTGAATTTTTACCAGAAATTTGGAATGAATTGGCTCATCCTCAGGATCTAAAAAATCCCGCGAAAAAATCTAATTTTTTTAAAAAAATAAATTGGGGACGAATTTTCTTTTATCTTATTTTATTACTGGTAGTAGTTTTGGTCATAGCTTTAATTCGTTATATTTTTCGCGAAAAAGAAGCAGAAGATTGGGAAATTCCGTCAGCTGAAGAAGTGCCAATTTTTCATTCCCAGAATTCTAAAAATAAAGAGCTTGAAAATATAGAAAAAATTGATTCTGCCAAAACCACCGAACAAACTAATGACTTGCCATTTGAAGTTGTTTGGAAATCAGAAATTAATCAGTGATAATTTCTTGAGCAATTTTTTTCGCGGAATTTTTGATGGTTGAGTTTAGTAGATTTTCTTTCATTTCTTCGTCTTGCCAACAAACTTCTAAAGATTTTAAAAAATTATGATTTTTGTTTTGATGAAAAACATGACAAAGTCCCTGTTTAGCGAAGAACTGAGCATTTTTTTCCTGATGATTTTTGGCCGCTGAGGGAAGGGGAATTATTAAACTTGGTTTTTTGGCAGAAATTATTTCAAATAAAGAATTAGCGCCAGCTCGCGAGATAATTAAATCAGCTTCCGTTATTTTCTGACTTAATTCTGAAGCAGAAAGTATTTCTGTTTGCTGAAAATCCCGCGAAATTTTCGTTTTTATTTTCTTTCCAACACCAGTCACCAAAAATACGGAAAAGTTTTTGGTAAGTTCAATTAATTCTTTTTGGATAAGTTCGTTGATAAAT
>CAZMOH010000050.1:0-5848 GCA_964567875.1 uncultured Candidatus Peribacteria bacterium
AGATGTGTGAATTCAAACTTCAACAAAAACTTGGCTCATATAAAGTTCAAACTCTTTTTCTTTTTTCGCGGGGAAATTCGCAGGAATTCGCCTTCGGCAGAGTGGAACTTGATTAAGACTAGGAGCGCTCGCTAGCGCTCGCGCTCCGTCGAACAGTTTTAAGGGTGTTTTGAGAGTGAGTTCGAACTTCAACAAAAATTTATCTCATATAAAGTTCGAACTCTTATTTTTAAAAGAGGAATTTTGAAATATAAAGAAAATCCCGCGAAATTATCACAAAATACATTTTGTATGGTTTAGTGTAAATTATGGAATCTGCGAGCCATATCTATGTAAAATCAGCATCTAAAGGAATCGGACAAGGAGAGTTTTGGATAACTCCACACTATGAAGTTTTGTCAGAAACAAGAAAAGATTATGAGAAAAAGAGTCTGAAGTTGCTGCATTTTTGGACAAAAAATGGTCGGAAAAGAGAGAGGCAGCTCTAAAAAAACACTCAGTCCTCTGCCGCTAAAGATGCTCAAAATCATCAGATTTATTGGCAAAAAAGTTAATTTAGCGGGATTTTGTAAGGGCAGGTTGTACAACCTGCCCTTATTTTGATAACCTAATTTGTATTTAACTCTTTTTCAAAGTTATAAACATTGTAAGCAGTTTTTTGAGCAAGATTATGAATTTCTATAAATCCAGCAGAAGCATTTTGATTGAATGTCATATTTTTGTTAAAAGTTGCTAAATTTTCATCAAACAACGAATATGGAGAAGTTAATGCAACTACAGTAATATTTCCCTTGTAAAGTTTCACTTTTACTTTACCAGTTACTTTTTTATTCTGACTATTTATAAAAGCATGAATATGATACATCACTGGATCATACCATTTCGCTGCGTAAGTAAGATATGCCCACTTATTGTCAATAAAGGATTTTAACTCGTTTTCTTCCCTTGTAGAAACAAGCATTTCCAATTTTTTATGTGCAGAAATTAAAATACTGGCAGCTGGATTTTCGTAAACCCCACGTACTTTTAAGCCAACTAATCTATCTTCAATTAATTGAAAAACTCCTACTCCATGTTTTCCACCAATTTTATTTAGTTCCATAATTATTTCACTGAGCTTTTGTTTTTTTCCATTAAGGGCTACTGGTTTTCCTTGCTCAAAATTAATTTCAACAATTTCACTTTTATATTCAGCTTTTTCAGGAACGGAACACCATTTTAAAATTTTTTCTAGAATAGGAATTTTCGCGGGATCTTCAATTTCCCCACCTTCTCCAGTATTTGCCCACATATTTTCATCATATGAATAAGGAGTTTTCTTTTTTTGAATAACGGGAATTCCATTTTTTTCGGCATAAGCAATTTGTTCATCTCTCCCCATGGACCATTCCCTGACAGGAGCGATAATTTTTAAATCTGGAGCCAAAGTAGTTATATAGCTCTCAAATCTAACTTGATCGTTTCCCTTCCCAGTTGCTCCGTGAGCTATTACTTGACAGCCGTATTTTTTAGCGACTTTCGTTGCAATCTTACTAATCATTACTCGACCAAGTGGACAACCAAGTGCATATCCACCCTGATAATCAGCATTTGCCATAATTGCTTCGGATAATAAAATATCCGCGAATTCATCTTTAGCATCGTAAATAACGGCATCTTTGGCTCCTAAATTTAAAGCTTTTTGTTTTATTTCTTCTAAATTGTCAGCAGTTTGCCCAATATCTACAGTTAAAGTTATGATATTACATTCATATTGTTCTTGAATCCATTTCAAAAGAATGCTTGTGTCAAGTCCTCCAGAATAAAGCAATAAACAAGTATCGAATTCTCCTTTGAGCGCTTCATGGGAAGCGACTTTTTTGTATGTAGTAGTGGTTTTCATTTGTTAAGTTTTTTAATAAATAATAAGGTTTTAATAAAAAAACCGCTTTTTTCGCGGGATTTAAGTTTTTCTTATATACAAAAAACCCCGCGAAATCAGAGCGGGGAAAGTTTCATTTCATTACAAGCAGTCCCACGCCCTAGCGAGGACGACGACGACTTGCAACGAATACGAAATTTTTAATTTTCATTTCTTCAACAAGACTTTATATGTTAATTAATTATTGTCAAACAAAATCCCGCGAAATTACAAAACTCCTTCAATTTTATTTTTTAAGTCCTCAAAACCTTCTTTTGCTTCGACGACAATATCGTTTTCTCCGACAATGACACGCACGGGAATTCCCATTTTTTCCGCGTAGGCAAATTGTTTTTGGATTTTTTTCGTTTCAAAATAATTTTCAACTGAAACTTCTAAATTTTCGCGGATTTTTTGGCCAGCTTTAAGCGCTTTACTCAAAAGATTTGGCGAACGAAAAAGAATAATTACTTTTGATGAAGTCGCTTGTTTTGGTTCAATAATTTTCGCGTCAAAAAGTTGCCAGAGAAGACGAGTTAAACCAATAGAAATTCCTACCCCGGGAAGTTTTTTACCAGTAAAAATTCCCGCGAGATTTTCATAACGACCTCCAGAACAAACTGAACCAAGCTTTTCATAACCAATCAAAGTTGTCTCGTAAACGGTCCCTGTGTAATAATCAAGACCGCGCGCAATTCGTAAATCTATTTGAAAATTTTCTTCGGACACTCCCATTTGGCGTAAAAATTCAATAACCTCTTTTAATTCGGAAACTCCTTTTTGAAATTCCTCGTTTTCGGAAAATTTCGCGAGATTTTCCAAAATTTCGTCATTTGTTCCAGTCATTTCTACAAATTCTAAAATTCTTTCTTGAAACTCAATAGGCAAGTTTTCTAGTTTAGCGTTAGGCGTTTTTTCTAAATTATCTAAAAATTCTAAGATTTTTTTAAACTCGCTAGGATCTTGTGAAAATCCCGCGAAAAATCCCGTTAAAATCTGACGATTATTAAGGCGAATTACAAATTTTTGTGTTGGCATCAGTTTTTGAAAAATTTCTGCGATAATCACCACCATTTGTGCGTCATTGGCCAGAGAAAGTTGCTCATTGCCAATCACATCAATATCGCACTGATCAAATTGGCGAAAACGACCTTTTTGCGCACGTTCTCCTCGCATCACCGGTCCAATAACTGACCGCCGGAAAGGGAAAGCTAATTCATTAAAATGACGAGCCACAAAAAGAGCTAACGGAACGGTGTGATCAAAACGAATCGCCCGAGATTTCGCGGGATTTTGGTCCAAAGAATCTGCTTTTAAACGATCTAAAACATAAATTTCCTTGGGATTTCCGCCTTTGGCAGTGAAATTTTCTGTCCGTTCCACGAGCGGAGTTTCAATAAGAGGAAAACCATGTTTTTCAAAAATTTCGGCAATTACTTTCTTCCATTCACGCACAATTCGTTGTTCCGCTACGGAAAATTCCGGAAATCCACTCGGAGTTGTTGTATTTAATTTCGCCATCAGGTTAATTTTATAAGTTTTTAAAAATTTCGCGAAAAAAAATCTTAAGTCCGAACTTAGTTGTTTAAATAAATCTTAAAATCCTGTAATTTAATACCAAAATAGTAAAAATTTCGCGGGATTTTTAATTTTTATAAGGAAAATTTGATTTTTCGCGGGATTTTCTTAAACTTCGCCTGAATTTATATTTAACCCCTTATAAAATGGCAGTCACAGCACAACAAGTTAAAGAATTACGACAATCAACAGGAGCTGGTTTAATGGCTTGTAAAAAAGCATTAGAAGAAGCTAACGGAGACATGGAAACAGCAGTTGAAATACTACGAAAAAAAGGAGCTGCCAAAGCCGCGAAAAAATCTGATCGTTCTACAAATGAAGGGTCAATCTTCATTTCTGGACGAGCTGTTGCAAAAATCCTTTGTGAAACTGATTTTGTAGGAAAAAACGAACAATTTGTTGCTTTTGTGAAAGAAATCGCTGACAAAGCTAATAGCGAAGGAGTTGAAGCTGCTAAAGCTCTTTTTGAAGAATTAAAAACAGATAAAATACAAGCTTTGGGAGAAAATTTAGTTTTAGACATGGTAGAAGTTGTAGAAGGTGGAAATGTAGTGGGAAGCTATGTTCATGGAAACGGAAAAGTTGCCGCAATTGTTTTGCTTGACGGAGGAAACGAAGAAATGGCTCGCGATGTGGCTATGCACGCTACAGCCATGAATCCAGCTGTAGCCAATCCCGAAGATGTTCCCCAAGAAGAAGTTGATAAAGAGATGGCAATTGCTAAAGAAGAACTTTTGGCTGCTGGTAAACCAGAACAAATTATTGATAAAATTCTTGCGGGAAAAGAGAAAAAATTCCGAGCTGAACGAGCTTTATCTTCTCAACCTTTTGTAAAAAATCCCGATCAAACTGTGGGAGAATATTTAGGTGACGCCAAACTTATTAAATTTGTGCGAGTGGCGGTTTAAAATCTCGCGAAAAAATATTGATTATTAAAAAAAAGCAGGGAATTTTCCTGTTTTTTTTGTTGTTTGGTAATTTCGCGGGATTTTTTCTAAAATAGTAATCAATTTGACTTTTCTACTACTAGTCTTAAAATTTCGCGCGATATATTATAAATTTTATAAAATGACAAAAATATTACCCCTTGAAAAAGTTAGAAACATCGGAATTATTGCTCATATCGATGCTGGAAAAACTACTGTAACTGAGCGAATTTTGTTTTATACTGGAAAATCTCACAAACTAGGAGAAGTTCATGAAGGAGAAGCCACTATGGACTGGATGGAACAAGAACAAGAACGAGGAATTACTATTACTTCAGCCGCAACAACTTGTTTTTGGAAAGGATGCCAAATTAACATTATTGATACACCAGGACATGTTGATTTTACAGTGGAAGTTGAACGATCTTTACGGGTTTTGGATGGAGCTGTTTGTATTTTTGATGGTGTAGCGGGAGTTGAACCACAATCAGAAACTGTGTGGAGACAAGCTGATAAATACAATGTTCCACGAATGTGTTTTATTAATAAACTAGATCGAACTGGAGCTAGTTTTTGGCGAAGTTATGATTCTATTGTGGAAAGATTAACAAAAAATGCTTTCCCAATTCAGTTGCCAATTGGAAATGAATCTGATTTCAAGGGGATTATTGATTTGATTAAGATGAAAGCAACTGTTTACAAAGATGATTTAGGAAAAGATATTGATATAGTAGAAATACCAGAAAATATGAAAGATGAAGCTGCTGAATGGCGTGAAAAAATGTTAGAAGCAGTGGCTGGATCAGATGAAGAATTAATGGAAAAATATTTAAATGGAGAAGAATTATCTGAAGAAGAAATTATCGCGGGAATGCGTCGAGCAACAATTGCTGGAGAATTTGTACCTGTTATGACTGGAACTGCTTTAAAAAACAAAGGAGTTCAACCCATGTTAGACAAAGTTACTGAATTAATGCCATCACCATTAGATATTCCTGTTTCCGAAGCAACAGATATTGATGATCCAGAAAAGAAAATAGCTTGCCCTCCAGATAAAGATGGACCTTTAGCCGCCTTGGCTTTCAAAATTGCCACAGATCCTTATGTAGGGCGACTATCTTTCGTACGTGTTTATGCTGGAACTTTAAAATCAGGATCTTACATTTTAAATGCTAATTCAGGCAAAAAAGAACGAGTTGGAAGACTTCTACAAATGCATGCTAATTCCCGTGAAGAAATTTCAGAAATTCAAGCTGGTCATATTGGAGCTGTTGTAGGATTAAAAGCTACTAAGACAGGTGATACTTTGTGTGATATGGGAAAACCTTTCCTTTTAGAAAGTATTGAATTCCCAGAACCAGTTATCTCAATTTCAATAGAACCAAAAACAAAGGCTGATCAGGAAAAAATGGGCTTGGCGTTATCTAAATTAGCAGAAGAAGAC
>CAZMOH010000051.1:0-5829 GCA_964567875.1 uncultured Candidatus Peribacteria bacterium
TAACCGTCAGCAATTATTTAAAATTATAGAAGATAATTAAAATTTCGCGGGATTTTAAATTTTTTTCACCTTTATATCAAAATGTTGAGGATTGTTTTCTGATAAAATAACATACTTATAACCATCTTTTTTAAATTTATATTCTGTTTTATCTGGCGCTGTCATTGGATCTATATTTTCATTTTCTGTTGTGTTTTCTTTAATAAAATTAGCAATTTCTTGAGTTTTTCTAACATCAACCTTTTTACCTTGATGATGCCCCCCTAAAGCTGAATGTGTCCAAGTTTCTGATCCTCCTGTAATAACAAATTCCCCAGAAATATGTTTTTTCAAGGCAATAATTCCTTGAATTGTTGTCTTTCTTATTTTTTCTAAAGAAGTTCCACGTTCTAATTTTCTATCAGATGTTACATAATTTGAACCACCTGAAGCCACTACTTGAATACCAGCATCTTCTAATTTTTTTAAAGCTTCTGAATGATGTAATTTTTTTTGAGACAAACTCTCTACTGCTTCTGTAGAAGAATTTGAATCTGTCTCTCTATCCTTATTACCAGAATCACCAGATTCATCATAAATATCTCTAAAAACTTTATTTAACTCCTTCCAAGGTAAACCAGAAAAAAGTCCAGCAATTGCTCCCATATCCAATTTAAGTCCTCCTACTGATATTTCCTTATTTGATATCTTGTCATAAACTTCTTCGTTTTCATTAGATTCAACTTTAAAAATCCCGCGAAATTTTGGTTCTGTTTTTAATTTCCAAAGGATTTTCATTTTTTAGTTATTTAAAAAATTTTCTAACTCTGTTTCCATATTTTTTAATTCCTGATTTCGTAAAAAATCTTCTTCTTTTTTAACTTTTTCTAATTTTTCGCGGGTTTGACGATGTTTTTCTTTTACGAAAAACAAAGGGTCTTGTTGGTTAATTCCCACGATTATTTCTTCTTCTTTTTTCCAAGAATCTCGCAAAAGTTGATAAATTTTATCCAATTTTTCCCGCGAAGTTTTGGGATTATTGATTTTTTTCAAAACCTTTTCCCGAAGTTTTTCTGGCATAAATACAGATTTATCCACCAATCTCTTGATGTTATCTCGATAGGTAGCTAAATCCGTAGTATCCATTTTCTAAAATTTAATTGTATCAAACAATTTAATACTAATAAACAAGTTATAAACATTAATTGCTAAAACTCCCAAAAGAAGAATGTTGGTCAAAATTTGTACTTTCCTGCTTTTAGAAATTTCGTCAGATAAGATAAATGACCGCAATTTTGGTAAACTTTTTTTCATTTTTAAGTTTTGGTTAAGAAATAGTTCAGAGCATTATATCAGAAATTGCATAAAAATTCAAACATTTAAACTAAAGAAATTTAAAATTTCGCGGGATTTTCGTTAAAATGTTGATGAAGTAAAAATTTCGCGGGATTTTATACAACATAAAATAAGAAATAACTATAAAAAATGACTCATTTTGATCAACAGTATCAGCAGATTTTACGAAATATTATGAAAAACGGATTTGAGGATAAAAATGAAAGAACCGGGCATGTTTGCAAAAGTTTACCGGGACAAACAATGCAGTTTGATTTAGCGGAAGAATTTCCGCTTCTAACCCTGCGAAAAATCCCGCTAAAACTTTTTGTTGCCGAACAAATTTGGTTTCTAACTGGGGAAAAGAAATTGGATTTTTTACAAAAATTCACGCGAATTTGGGACGATTTTTCTGAAGATGACAACACCATTGCTTCCGCTTACGGATTCCGCTGGCGAAAACATTTTGGTCGCGATCAAATTGGAATGTTATTATCTTTGCTGGAAAAAGATCCCACTTCCCGACACGGAGTCGTGCTGATGTGGGATCCGTCTGATGATGGTTTAGGAGGGAAGGCAAAAAAAAATGTACCGTGTCCTTATACTTTTACAGTACAAATTATTGGCGGACGACTTTGTTTACATTTGATAATTCGCTCCAATGACATGATGCTAGGAAATCCGCATGATGTCGCTGGGTTTGCTTTACTAGCTTATATTTTCGCGGAAAAACTAGGAGTTCCCGTAGGACTTTTAACTGTTTCTATTTCTAATGCTCATATTTACGATATTCATTTTAAACAAGCGGAAGAAATAATTTCCCGCGAAATTTTAGACGGAACAATAAAATTTGAATGTCCTCAAAACGCTTTCACGCGTGCTGAAAGTGGCGATACTGAACTTGTGCAAGAAATTTTTCAGCAACTAAAGGAGCAATATAAACCACAGGAAAGTTTAGGGCGAATGAAAATTGTTTTATAAAAATTTCGCGGGATTTTTATTTCAAAATTTTAGCCAAATATTGTCCTGTATAGGATTTTTTCACTTTTGCCACTTCTTCGGGTGTTCCGTAAGCCACAACTTCTCCTCCTTTTTCTCCACCTTCGGGACCGATGTCAATAATGTAATCACAACATTTCAAAACATCTAAATTATGTTCAATAACAATCATTGAGTTCCCTTTATCAACCAGTTTTTGTAGAACGGAAAGCAGTTTTTTGACATCAGAAAAATGAAGTCCGGTAGTTGGTTCGTCTAAAACATAAATTGTTTTACCAGTTTGTTTTTTCATTAGTTCGGAAGCTAATTTAACCCGTTGCGCTTCCCCTCCCGAAAGAGTTGGTGCTGGTTGTCCTAGTTTGATATACCCTAACCCTACTTCATTTAAAGCGATTAACTTTTGCTGAATACTCGCGAAATTTTCAAAAAAATCAACGGCTTCTTCAACTGTCATATCTAAAACATCAAAAATTGATTTTCCCCGATAAGTAACTTCCAAAGTTTCGTCGTTGTATTTTTTACCATGACATGATTCACACGGAATATAAACATCTGGCAAAAAATGCATTTCAATTTTTTTCAAACCATCTCCACCACAGGCCTCACAGCGTCCGCCTTTCACATTAAAGCTAAATCGACTAGATTTATATCCGCGAATTCGCGCTTCAGTCGTTGCAGCAAAAACTTCACGAATATCAGTAAAAACTCCCGTATAAGTCGCGGGATTAGAACGAGGTGTTCGGCCAATTGGTGATTGGTCAATGGAAATAAGTTTGTCCAAGTTTTCTTTAATTCCCAAAATTTCGCGGTGTTTTCCTGATGGTTTTTGGGCTCGGTTTAATTCGCGGGCTAAAGTCGGAACTAAAATCCGCGAAATTAACGATGATTTTCCGGAACCAGATACTCCAGAAATTCCGACGAAACAAGAAAGAGGAATTTCTACATCAATATTTTTAAGATTATTTTCTTCCGCTCCTAAAATTTTCAGTTCGCCCATTTTTTTACGACGAACACGAGGAACTGGAATTTCTTTTCGTCCAAAAAGAAAATCAGCTGTTTCGGAATTAGATTTTTTCATTTCCGAGAAGGTTCCCGCGAAAACAAGTTCTCCGCCGTGAGCTCCTGATTTTGGACCAATTTCAATTAGGTAATCAGCTTTGCGCATGGTTTCTTCGTCATGCTCTACTACAATAACACTGTTCCCCAAATCTCGCAGATGCTCCAAAGTTTTAATCAATTTTCCGTTATCTCGTTGATGCAAACCAATTGATGGTTCATCTAGAACATATAAAACTCCTTGTAAATGTGAACCAATTTGTGTAGCCAACCGAATCCGTTGAGCTTCTCCACCAGACAAGGTGTTAGCTGTCCGCGAAAGAGTTAGGTAAGCTAGTCCCACATTTTCTAGAAATCCCAATCGTTCGATTATTTCTTTTTTAATAGGAGTAATAATGTTGGCATTTTCTTCGCTAATTTCTAGGTTTTCAGTCCATTTTTTCATTTTTGTGATAGACATTTCACAAACTTCAGAGATAGATTTATCTTGTACAAAAACATTTCGTCCGTAAATATTTAAACGTGCTCCACCACAAGTTTGACAAGTTGTTTCAATCATAAATTCCCCTAATTTCTTGCGTAACCAATCAGATTCAGTGTCATTAAAGCGTTTTTCCGTTTGAACTGTAATTCCGGTAAACATTGTTTCTGTTGTTTCCCCTTTAAACACTCCGCGCAGTTCTACTTTAAAGATTTCCTGACCAAATCCCGCGAAAATTTTATCCAAGACTTCTGGTTTAATGTTTTCAATCGGTTCATCTAAAGTAAATCCGTATTTCTTCCCAACAGCTTCCAAAAGAGACAAATTCCAAGCTAACATATTTGATCCCAATGATCCCCACGGCAAAATTCCTCCTTCTCGAATAGAAAGTTTTGGATTTAAAGCCGTTTGTCTATTTAAAGTTAAACGATATCCCAAACCATGACAATCCTTACAAGCTCCGTGTGGGGAATTGAAAGAAAAAAGTCGCGGTTCTAGTGGTGGAAAAGAAAATCCAGTTTCCGGGTCAGCTAGATTTTCGGAAAACATAATATCTTTTTCTAAATCTGGACGATGGACTAACATAATTCCTTCTCCAAACTTCAAAGCGGTTTCAATAGAATCAATTACTCGCAATCTTTCGTCATTTTTTTCTTCAATTTTTGAACCATCAGAAAGTTCGCGGGATTTTTTGGAGTAATCTTTTTTAATTAGCCGATCAACCACAATTTCAATATTATGTTTTTTCTTGGGGTCTAAGTTTATTTCATCATTAACTGTTACAATAGTTCCATCTACCCGTAACCGAACAAATCCTGCTTTTTTAATTTTTTCTATAGCTAAGACATGTTCTCCTTTTTTCCCGCGAATTATTGGTGCCATAATCATAAATTTTGTTCCGTCTGGCCATTCATTAATCGTGTCTAAAATTTGTCCTGGAGTTTGTTTTTCTAATTTTCGTCCGTTATGAGGATTTACTGGTGTTCCAACCTTGGCATATAAAAGTCGCAAATAATCATAAATTTCCGTCACCGTTCCCACCGTTGACCGCGGATTTCGGGTAGTTGATTTTTGGTCGATAGAAATCGCTGGCGAAAGTCCGTCAATGGAATCAACATCTGGCTTTTCTTGAAGTTTTAGAAATTGTCGCGCGTAAGTACTCAAACTTTCCACATATCTTCGTTGTCCTTCCGCGTAAATCGTATCAAAAGCAAGAGAGGATTTCCCCGACCCAGAAACTCCGGTTACAACAGTTAATTTATCTCGCGGGATTTCCACATTAATATTTTTGAGGTTATGCATTTTTGCACCACGGACAGTTATGTATTTGGTCATAGAAAACAAGAGTTAAAAAAATTTAATAAACAAAAAAAAGCCCGCGAAAAACGCGCGCTCGTTGCTGGCTGATTGTAGAAACTTGATTGCTTTTTGTCAAAAGTTTCGGTATAATGTCCTGACAACTAATAAAAACACATGAAAAATCTTTCACAAATCCCGCGAAAAATTAATACAAGGTTCTGTTATGGACTAGAATTTAGCGATCACTTTGAAGATGAAACAACTGCTCCAAAATTTTCAGAAAAAAATGAAAAAGTATTGAATTCAGAAGAAAAAAAAGCTGAATTAGAAAAATTTTTAGCAACAGAAAATAAAGAATCTGATAGAAAAGAAGCTGAAAAATTATTAAATGATCCAACTTTAACTAAAGCTGAAAATAAAGATTCTGAAGTTGCTTATGATGTTGAAGCAACCGGAAAAAAATTTGATTTACAACACGCCCTAGACGAAACGAATAAACTTTTAGCTAATTTAGATGAAGAAGTAAATGCTCGTGGTTTTAGAAATATGGATTATTATGACGCTTAAAATCCCGCGAAATTTTTTATATTTAAAGTTTCCCAGATTTAGTCTGGGATCTTCCATATTTCTTTCTTAAAATTCTTACGAACATAAAAATTTCGGAGACCCCAGGTCAAGCC
>CAZMOH010000052.1:0-5646 GCA_964567875.1 uncultured Candidatus Peribacteria bacterium
CGGCAAAGTTTATTTCAAAAACAAGAAGTAATCCCTCCACCCCAGCCAGAAATTTTATGAGGGATGAGAACCCGCGATTTTTCGGGGTTCGACGCGCCGCAGCGAGAAAAGAGGTTTTGAAAAAAATCCCGCGAGTTTTTTAATTAATTATTTCTGTAAATTCTATCGGAACCATAGAGATAACTTCAGTCCGTTCTCCGTCTTTGTCTGGATCTGGGAAAACAATTTTTTCCGCATGCAAAAAAACTCGTTCGGCTTCTTCTCCGCCATATTTTGTGTCTCCGTAAATGGGGTGTCCAATAGCTGATAAATGCACACGAATTTGATGAGTACGCCCCGTTGGTATTGAGACTTGCAAAAGAGTGTGTTTTTTATTTTCAGTGAGTTTTGTAAAAAAAGTTAAAGCAGATTTCGCGGATTCTTCGTTGGAAACGGTCATGCGTTGTCTATTGCGTGGATCACGGACAATCCCTGCTGTAATTTTCCCTGATTTGGGAAGTTTTTTCCCGCGATTTTCTACTATTGCTAAATATGTTTTCTCAACATTTTTCCAATTTTTTTGTAAGAAATGATGAGTTTGCATTGTTTTTGCAATTAACAGAACTCCCGAAGTTGTTTTATCTAAACGATGAACAATTCCTGGTTTAGCAATTTCTTGGCCGTCTAAATTATCAGAAATTTTCGCGAGATTTTTCCCAAAATGATGAACTAATGCATTCACAATAGTCTTTGGTTCAGGAGCTGATGGCGAAGGATGAACAGAAATCCCCAGCGGTTTATTGATAACTGCCCAAGTTTTTGATTCAGCTAAAATTTCTAAAGGGAAATCCCAAGGGACAGCTTTATCTAATTTTTTCGCGGGATTTTGTTTTATCTTGATAATCCAAGTTTCTCCGAGCTGAGTTTTTGTTTTCTTGGCTGATGGTCGTTTATTGCCCTTGATTTGAAATTCGCCATTTTTTTGCCACTGACTGCGTGAAAATTCGGGAAATAATTGAGAAGCAATCGTGTCAATTCTTTGTCCCGCAAGATTCTCTGTAATAATTATTTCTTCTTTTTTCATCGCTTTCAGCATACCCATAAAAATCAAAAAGAAAAATCCCGCAAAAAATATTGACATGTTGCAAGGTTTATATTATAAGAAAAGTAATGAAGAAAAAATTATTGACGGTTGCAACAGCTATAACTATTGGAACAGGGGCTATGTCTCAAGAAAAACATAATCAAATTGATTACAAAGACCCTCATAAAATAGAAATTAAAAATCAAGAAAACACAGAAATGACAGAAAAAGTTATTGGAACTATTTATTTTGCAGTTAAAGATGGCGATAAAGAAATTTCAACTATAAATGTTTTTGATGAAATTCAGATTGGTAATTTTATAATTCTATCACAAAACGGTAAAAAAACAGGACTAAATGCTGAAATAAGAAAAATTACAGCTATACAATTTGATGAAGATAAAACAATAATTGAAGTGGATGAACCTTTTGTTAATTCTCATAATGAGAATGAGGGAATAGGTATTTTATTAGATGAAGAAGTTAAAAAAGAAACTGCTGTTCTAGTTCTAAAAGCTAATTCTGAAACAACAAATCCCTCAGGAAAAATTATAGATAATACTCCTGCTTATTTGGCAATGTTGAAAAAACGAATTTTAGAAAAAGTTATCAATGGTTTCGCGGGATTTTATTATCCTACAACTAGACAAAATGGAATATCGCCAACCGCTTTTATGGGAGCAGATATTCACTTCGGAAAAATTGATTTAAAAGTAAATAATTTATGGTTATTGCAAGATAAACCAAAACCAACAATTTTCACGGAAATTGGGGTAACTTCTGGCAACCGAGACAGTCGGGCTCGATTTAGCGTTGGACGATGGGATTTTCTTAATGGAAATTCTCAAAATTATTTAAAATTAGATGGTTTCCAAAAATTATCTAAAACAGCAGATTTGCGTTTTAGTTTGATGCAAGATTTTGACAACAGTCTAGCTCCTAATTATATGACAGCTCAGTTAGAAATAGATAAGAAATTTAAAGGAAACTGGGAGATTGGGATAATAGGACAAGTAAATCAAGTAAAAAAAGGAATAGACAAAGCTGTAAAAGGAATTATTGGATTTCATGTTGCAAAGAAATTTTTTGTTCCAGAAAAACAAAGACGATAAAATCCCGCGAAATTTTTCGCAAAGAAATAAAAAACAGAACTTAAACCCAGTTTTTCTCCTCTCCAGTACAGAGGAGAGAAAAATTTCGCGGGATTTTTACTGAATTTTAAAGCCAGGTGGTGGTAATAAAGTAGCTTTTTGATCAGGACGAATAATAAAGGCAGCTGTATTTTTTGTCTCACCAGAAACAGCATCAGAGCAACTATTGTTAGCCTGGTCACAATAATACCGTCGAACAAAATGTAAGTCATAACGCTTAGAAACAGTTTCATTATCTGTAGTTCCCCATGGAGTATAATCTGGTTGAGAATTTCCACTAGCATCCGTTCCCCGTAGAGATCCTCCCAATGTATTTCGAGAAATTAAAGAACCTTCTAATAGTAGTTGTTTTATAGAATCTTGTGTATTACCTGTGTTAATTTCATTACCATCATTATTCATAAATCCACCATCAGCAAAGTAAGACCCCGCGATTTTTTGAACATCAGAATTAACAAAGATATTTCCAACTTCTGGATATTCTCCGGCTTCTCTTCTCAAAATAATTACCCCAAAAGAATCAGTATTTTGGGTTGAGGAATTATAATATAAATCACCAGTTATTTTTAGATTTCCATCGATTAGAATTAGAGTTTTTTGTCCAGAAGGTAATTTGCCAGAAATTGATAGAATTTTAGAAGCAACTGAATTAGCTCCAGATAAATCAACTACCGCCACATCATTATTTTGAAAAGCAGAACTTAAATCAAAAGAAGAATTGTCCTCAAATTTATTCGCGGAATTTCGAGCCAATTCCCAACCATTTTTAACAATTTCTTCATAGATATCCACCTTATTTGAATTTAGTCCAATATTTAGAATTTTTTTAGTATCTGTTCCCAAAACTGTTTTTTCGTCATTAACCGCTACAAACCCTTCAATATCTGCCCCAATAAATTTCGCATCAATATTTTGTGTATTTAGACCTATTATTTCACTGGGGTTACTTATACTATCGAACATTCCTCCAACCGCTCCAGCTGGATAGGAAATTAAATTTCCCGCTAGTTTATAAAAGACTTTCGTTACTAGAGCGACCGAGTTTTCTCCGATTGTAGAACTATTTGGTTCATTTAAATAACGATCGTTATGAATTATACTTTGTCCAGCAATATCATTTAAATTATTTTCAGCCCATTCAGGATTATAATTACAATTTGTTAAACTTGTATTACCATTTTCATCAGTTGTTTGTTCGCATAAGTTATTTAAAATATCGCGGGCTTCTATCTCTCCCGAATTAGAATCAATACTCGCCCCCAGATCATTTTTCCCACCTGTTAATTCAACTTTAACAACATGTTCATTTTCTAGGTCATTTTCAATAGATGGCACGACTTTAAATGGATTTAGGAACTTTATACTTTTAGTAAAATTTAAATCCGCAATACCACTCCCCAATGTTCCATCTTGATTCACTTTTTTTAGATTTGTAAATATAAATTCAATTCCCCGCGAAATTATTCTAGATAATACGGCCGAATGTCCTTTAGAATCATTTATATTTTCCTTTTTTATACTTGGAGCGAGAGCTTTTAATTTAACCATCTTATTATCTGGCAATAACTCTGCAAAATTTTTATTTCCTGTAAGTAATATAAAGTTGTTATCCGATTTAGCCACTTGCAACCCGCTTCTAAATTTAATACCTTCATTAGCATCATTACTAAAATCACTAGTTGGAGAATAAACTTTTGGTTGTTGGTTTGTGACTTTATTTCCATAATCGTCACTTAAAACCAAAGTTAGCTCACAGAAATCAGAATTGTTCGCGACTTTGTTTTGACAGCTTCCATTCAAAGTTGCTGCGGTTGGAGTTCCTGCTACCACTTTAAAACTTTTTATTTTTTGATTTGTATTTCCAGCTTTATCTACTAGGTTTATGGTTAATGTATAGTCTCCAGCTGAATTAAAACAATTGGCAAGCTTTACAAACTTTTCTGTATTTTTATCCCATCCCGTTTCTGCAAAGGAATAGGCTTGATTTTTATTAAAAGTTTCTATTGTTCCATTATTATCATATTTACAAGAAAAAACAGCTCCATTTTGAGCTTTTGTGAATTCAATTTTAATTGTTGAGGCATCTTCATCAATATCGGATTGAGCATATTCATCAGCCCATACATTTCCATTTATAAACAAGAAAAACAGTATTCCGAAAGCCAAAAATATTTTTTTCATTTGTGTTTTTTATAAACTAAACAAATTCTAACAAAAATCCCGCGAAAAAAGAAAGTTTTTTAAAAAAAAGATAAACCGAACAAAAATTGACTTCAATAAAAATCCTGTTATGATTTATCTGGACTGTTTATCTATCAATGTTTTTACGAAGAATTATAAATTATATCCGAAAAATAAAAAATCTGCGAAATTTCGCGGGATTTTTTGTTGAGACTAGGAAAACAATAAAGATAGAAGATAGACTACTAAATTTTTTAACACACCTTAAAAATGGAATTACTACAAATTATTCTACCTATTGGCGGGGTTATCGTCGGAGCTATTGCGTCATATTTTCTCGTCAAACCACGCTCCAAAATTATCGAAGAGGCCGCTCATAAAGCAGCTGAAGTTCTCCAAGAAAATGCTCAAAAAGAAAGTAAACGGATTATTGATGATGCCAAAAATTATGCTCAACAACTTCGCGAAAATATTGAACAGGAAGAAAAGAAAATGCACGAAAGGTTTGAGCGAATGCAAGAACAAGCTGATGCCCGGCTTTTGAAAAGAGAAGAAATACTTGACCAAAAAATAGAAAAGGCTGAACAACGTAAAGAAGAATATGAAAAAGCCCGAGCAAGTTTTGAAAAAAAACAGGAAGAATTACAACAAAAACTTGATGAACAAAATAAGGAACTAGAAAAAATCGCGAAATTTTCCAAAGAAGAAGCTAAAACTGAGCTTATTCAACGAGTTGAAACTGAAATTGAAAAGGAATTAGCCGAGACAATGCGCCGAAAAATTTCTTTGATTGAAGAAACAGCTGATGAAAAATCATCTGAAATTCTAGTGCAATCAATTCAGCGCTACGCTTCCTCTGTTGCTTCTGAATCAACTGTCACAATTGTTAAAATTGATTCTGAGGACATGAAAGGTAAAATAATCGGACGGGAAGGACGAAATATTAATGCTTTTGAACTATTAACAGGGGTTGATGTCATTATTGATGACACTCCAGGAACAATTACTCTTTCTTCTTTTGATGTTTTCCGCCGTTATGTCGCGAAAATTGCTTTAGAAGAACTTATTAAGGATGGGCGAATCCATCCTTCTAAAATTGAAGAAATGGTTAAAAAAGCACAAGATCAAGCTGATAAAATCTTACTAGAATTAGGTCAAAAAGCTGTTCAAGACTTAGGGATTGTTGGTTTACCAGAACAAATTTTGAAATTACTAGGAGGCCTTCGCTTCCGAACTTCTTATGGACAAAAT
>CAZMOH010000053.1:0-5630 GCA_964567875.1 uncultured Candidatus Peribacteria bacterium
GTGACTCGTTTTTTAAGGTATTAAAAATTTTCCCCATAGCTGGAGCTTTCGATTTTTTCACCTTATTCTTACGAGATTTTCGGATTAATTGATTAATTGTAGGCATTATTTTTTATGATTAATAGTATAATATAAGAATTAAGCAGCTTGTAAGTCAGAAGTTTCTTCCTCCATATCATCAAAGAAAGTGCTTTCCTTGTATCCAGTTCCAGCTGGAATAAGCCGACCGATGATAACGTTTTCTTTTAAACCGTCAAGGTCATCTTTTTTAGCTTCCACAGAAGCATTAACAAGAGCTCTAATAGTTTCCTGAAAAGAAGCCGCCGATAACCATGAATCTGTCCATAGAGATATTCTAGTCAACCCAAGTAATAATCTTTCTACAATAACTTCCTTCTTATTTTTACTTTTAAGTTCCTTATTTTTGTCAATATATTCAATAAATTCGCGGATTTCTCCTGAAACCCAATTCGAATCACCAGGATCAATAACTCTCACCTTTGAAGCCATTTGCTTTGCAATAAGTTCAATATGTTTTTCTGAAATTGTTTGTCCTTGAGAAGCATATATAGATTGAACTTCTTTTAAAATATATTCTTGGGCTTTTTCAATTGAGACCAACTCCATTAATTGCCGTAAATCTAAGTGTCCTGAGGTTAACTGGGTTCCTTTAGTTATTTCTTCACCATCTTTTACTTTTAAGGTTGTTCTTGTTGAAACTGCGTAAGTTTTTACAGCCGGTGAAGTCTGTTTAATAAAAATTTTATTAGATTCAATCTTATGAATTTTTCCAGCACATCGTGATTTAATTGTACTTTTTGAAGTTGTAGATCTCGCAATAATCTGTTTTTCTCGCACGGTATCTCCTTTTTTAACATCCGGTTCAAAATCATAAGGAACCAAATGTTCCTCTATTTCTGCTTTTTTAGCAGAAACTATTATTTTAATATCATTTTTCCCTCTTTTAATACTAACTTTTCCAGAAATTTCTGATAAAATCGCGGGGTTTTTAGGTGAACGAGCCTCAAATACTTCCTCAACACGAGTTAACCCTTGAGTCATAGACATTTCTTCAGTAGCAATTCCTCCCATATGAAATGTCCGCATTGTTAATTGTGTTCCTGGTTCACCAATTGACTGCGCAGCAATAATTCCTACTGGTGTACCTTTTTCTACTATTTTATTACTTCCTAAATCATATCCATAACATTTCTGACAAACACCTTTAACTGTTTTACAAAACATCACAGATCTAACATCTATCGAATCAATTTGATTTTCGCGAATTTTTTCTATAGCTCTTTCATCTATAATCTCTCCTTTCTTAAGAACAACTTTCCCTTTATTATTTTTAACTGTATTTTGAACAAATCTACCAAAAATTCGTTTTTCAAAATCCATTCCCAAATTTGCAGATTCCTCCCTTGTAATAGTTTTATAAACTTCAGTTCCACAATCTTCTTCGTGAACAACCACATCTTGCACTGAATCAACTAATCGTCTAGTTAAATATCCAGCTTCTGCGGTTTTAAGAGCCGTATCTGATTTACCTTTTCGTCCTCCATGTGTTGCAATAAAGTATTCCAAAATAGTAAACCCTTGCTTTAAGTTTGAACGAATCGGCAATTCAATAGTCCGTCCAGATGGACTAGACACTAATCCTTTCATTCCTCCAATTTGAGTTACCTGTCCCCAGTTACCACGTGCTCCTGAATTAATCTGATAAAAAATATCATTTTCTTCTGTATATTGCTGAATCATATCTTCTGAAATTTCTGATTTAACCCTTGTCCAAAGTTTAATAGTACTATTATATCTTTCTTCATCAGTTGATAGTCCTTTTTTATAGTAGGTATCAATTTTTTCAATAATATCATTAGCATCTTTTATAACCTTTTCGCGAGATTTCGCTTCATGAATATCAAAAACTGAAATAGTTATTCCAGATTTAGTTGCATATTTAAATCCTAAATCCTTGATACTATCTGCTAATTTTGCTGTTTCCTCTGTCCCAATTTCTGCAAAAACTCTTGCCAAAATATTACTTAAATCCTTTTTCCCAAAAGCCTTATTTTGAAACTCAATCCCTTCTGGTAAAATTTGATTAAAAATCAATCTTCCAACTGTTGTTTCTACAATCTCATTTCCTATCCTTACTTTTATACTAGCTTGCAAATGAATATTCCCCATTTCATATTCACGAATCGCTTCTTTTTCTGAAGGGAAAGCTCTTCCCTCCCCTAATTTTCCCGCGAATTTTTGAGTCAAAAAATAACACCCCAATACCATGTCCTGAGAAGGATTAATAATTGGCTCTCCTGATGACGGTTTTAATAAATTTTTCTTAGAACAAATAATTTCGCGAGCTTCTTTTTGAGCTTTTTTTGATAAAGGCAGATAAACTGCCATCTGATCACCATCAAAGTCAGCATTATAAGCTGCACAAACTAACGGATGCAAACGAATTGCCTTTCCTTCAACTAACCTAGGCTGAAAAGCTTGAATCCCCAAGCGATGCAAGGTTGGTGCACGATTAAGTAAAACATACTTACCTTTAATAACTTCCGCTAAAATATCCCACACAACTTTATCACCCTCTCTAATTATTTTTTCAGCAGCTTTAACATTATGAGCTAATTCAAATTCAATTAGTTTTGCTATAACAAATGGTTTAAATAACTCTAACATAATTTTCTTAGGCAAACCACATTCATCTAACTTTAAAGTTGGACCAACTGCAATCACTGAACGACCAGAGTAATCCACTCGTTTCCCCAAAAGATTTTGACGAAACCGTCCTTGTTTTCCTTTCAACATATCTGACAAGGACTTTAATTTTCGTCTTTGAGAGTAGTTAGTTCCCGCTCTATTACTTCGTGAAGAGTTTGCAATTAAAATATCTACCGCTTCTTGTAACATTCGTTTTTCATTTCTACAAATAATCTCTGGTGCACCTAGCTGAATCAATTTCTTAAGCCGAGAATTACGATTAATAACTCGACGATAAAGATCATTTAGGTCTGAAGTAGCAAAACGCCCTCCATCTAATTGAACCATTGGCCTAATATCTGGCGAAATAACCGGAATAACCGTCATAATCATCCATTCTGGCTTTGTTTTATTTTTAATTAGAGAAGAAACTAGCTTAATTCTCTTAATTAATTTCTTTTGCCTTTGCCCAGAAGATGACTTCAATTCTTTTTTTAAATCTTTTAAAAAACTTTCCAAATCTATATTTTTAATAATTTCGCGGATTGCATCAGCTCCAATTCCTGCTCGAAAAATATGACCAAATTTCATAGAAACACTTCTATAAACAAGTTCTGGCAAAATTTCTCCTACTTTTAAGTTTTTAAGTTCTTCTTTAGCTGCCTTGTACTTATCATTAATTTCCTCAAATTTAGCAATCAATTCTTCTTCTAAAGCATCGTAATCTTTTTGAGAAATCTCTTTCTTTTTTAAGGAATTTTTTGCCACAATCAAAGCCTTCCCGTTTTCTTCTTTAGCTGTAGCAATTATTTTTTTATACTCTTTTTCTAATTTCGCGAGTTCTTCATCTCGAGCTTCTTCGTCAACTTCGACAACAATATACGCCGCAAAATAAACAACCAATTCTAATTTCTTTACCGGCAAATCAAGCAACAAGCCAATTTTAGAAGGAGTTGATCGCAAAAACCACGGATGTGTTACCGGAACTGCCAATTTAATATGCCCCATCCGTTCACGACGAACATTCGATCGAATAACTTCCACTCCACATTTCTCACAAACAATTCCCCGGTAACGAATTCGTTTATATTTTCCACACGCACACTCCCAGTTTTTCACTGGACCGAAAACTTTTTCACAAAAAAGACCATCTGGCTCTGGTTTTTGTGTTCGATAATTAATAGTTTCTGGTTTTGTAATTTCCCCATTTGACCAACTCAAAATATCCTCTGGTGAAGCTATTGATAAGGAAATGGCATTAAATGGTGTAGGATTTTTCCCTTTTCGGAAATCTTTCGAGGTTGTATTTTTATCTCGCATGTAAAGATTAATAATAGCTATTATTTGTCGCGAGAAAATAAAAATGCTACTGCAGACAGCAAAATCCCGCGAAAAATCCCCGCGATTTTAAGTATTACAAACATTCCGTCAACATTTTTTAGACTTTTTTCTTACAGAAACTCTTTTTTTAATTCCCGCGAAATTTACTATTTCCCAATCTTTGCTAAACTGAAAAAGTATGAAAAAACTTTTTTGGTTCACTCTCTTACTTTTAATCCCTGGAATGTTGGCCCGAGTTAGTTTTGATGGAGTGGGAGTTTTGGCGAGCGATATAATTTTACCAGTTTTCACAGTTTTATGGATTAGTGGAAAGATAATTAGAAACGAAAAATTCCCGCGAAATTCTTGGATCGGATTAGGATTTTTATTTTTATGTTGGACATTAATAAGTTGGCTAATTGGAGCTTGGGATTTAGGGATTAAAGAAAAAATTTTATCTTTCTCTTATATTATCAGATTGACTTCACTGTTTATTTTTGGCTGGGCAGCTATGGAAATTTTGCGAGAAAAACAAAACCCTCTCAATCCCCCTTATCAAGGGGAAGATAAATTTAATAATTTTTTCGCGGGATTTTTTCTTATTAGTGGAATTGTTGTATTTCTGGGATTTTTACAATTTTTTATTATTCCTGATATTTCAAAATTCTCAACCGAAGGCGGATGGGATCCGCATACAGGAAGATTATTAGGGACTTGGCTTGATCCAAATTATCTCGCAGGTTTTTTAGGATTCCTATTACCGATAAGCATTGCCAAATGGTACGACTTAAAATATCTCCCTCTCCCTCGGGGAGAGGGTTGGGGTGAGGGCTTTAAAATCCCGCGAAATTTTTTATTTTTACTAATTTTAAGTTCTATCATCGCTTTATTTTTAACTTTTTCGCGAAGTGGATATTTAGCTACTGGCCTTGGACTTTTAATATTCTTCTTTTTCAAAGACTGGAAAATAATCTTATTAGCAATTTTCATTGCCATAATCGGAATTTTTAGCAGTGAACGCGCCACAAAGAGAGTTGAAGAATTGATAGACACTTTTACTTCAATTGTTATGCAAGACACCGCCGAAATTGATCCTACTGCCAAACTGCGAATCCAAAACTGGGGCAAGAGTTTCAGTTTATTTGAAAAAAATAAATTCGCGGGAATTGGCTACAACACTTATCGTTATATTGCTGCGGAAGAAGGAATCGTTGATGAAAATTATTTCTCAGCTGGGGGGGCTGATTCCACTCATTTAACGGTTCTAGTGACCACTGGAATTATTGGATTTTTCCTTTATTTATTATTTTTAGGAAATATTTTACGATTAAGTTGGCATAAATTCCGCGAAAAAAATAAAAGTATTTATTTGGGATTTTTCGCGGGATTTTGTGCTTTATTAGTCCACGCAACATTTGTAAATTCTTTATTTTTTCCATTAATTTTTATTCCTGTTATGGCTGTTTGGGGCATAATTTCGCGGGAAAATTAAAATTACAAAATTATATTTACAGAATAAAAAATTCTTTTTCCTTTCATTGTTTCTAAATCTAAAACTAAATAAAAGCCGTCATCACACAAAGCCCCCGGATTAAGCATAA
>CAZMOH010000054.1:0-2380 GCA_964567875.1 uncultured Candidatus Peribacteria bacterium
TCGCGCTTCTTTGATCAGAAATTTCATCATTTCTTCGGCTAAATCCATATTGTCATTTAAATCTGCAAAAGCAATTTCCGGTTCAATCATCCAAAACTCCGCCGCGTGCCGCGAAGTATTAGAATTTTCCGCTCGAAAAGTTGGACCAAAAGTATAAATATCTCTAAAAGCATGAGCATAAGCTTCCCCGTTTAATTGTCCTGAAACAGTTAGTCCAGTTAATTTCCCAAAAAAATCCCGCGAAAAATCCACTTCTCCAGTTTCTGTTTTGGGAACATTTTCTAAAGGCAGAGTAGTCACTTGAAACATCTCCCCCGCTCCTTCACAATCACTAGAAGAAATAATTGGCGTGTGAACATAAACAAAATTTTTCTTTTGAAAGAACTCGTGAACAGCGTTAGCTAAAACTGATCTTAGGCGAAAAACTGCTGAAAAAGTATTGGTTCGCGGACGTAAATGCGCAATTGTTCGTAGATATTCAAAAGAGTGTCGCTTCTTTTGAAGAGGAAAATCCAAATCACAAAGTTGCAAAACTTCAATTGAATTGGCTAAAATTTCGTACTTCTGTTTTCCACCTTTAGACTCAGTAAAAATTCCGCGAATTTTTAAAGCTGATCCCAAAGTTGTTTTGGTAATTTCTGCAAAATTTTCTAAATCGTCTTTGAACACAATTTGTATTCCTGAAAAAAAAGTTCCATCGTTTAAATGAATAAATCCAATTGTTTTAGAATCACGAATTGTTCGTACCCAACCACTTATCTCAATTTCTTTATTTAAAAATTTCTCTGGTAGACGATTTAACGAACGGATTGAGGTTTTCATAATTTTGAAAGTTATTTTCGCGAGAATTATAGTAAATATAAAAAAAATACCAAAAACAAAAATTTCGCGGGGTTTTTCTGACCCCTAACTACTTAGTTTACAAAATAATTTTCGTTTTAATTCTTAAAATCCCATGAAAAAATTTGACCATATAAAAATGATTTATAAAATATCTCTGTATTTCTCATTAAGCGCGTGTCGTATAATGGCTATTATCCCGGCCTTCCAAGCCGATGATGCGGGTTCGATTCCCGCCACGCGCTCCAGTAAATATTTCAAAAGCCAGGAGGGCTTTTTTGTTTTTTATAGAAATATCTGTTAAATATAAAACATGTTTAAAAAAGGAGAAATTTGGGCTTATCCCACTGACACCAGTTTTGGATTAGGAGTACGAGTAGACGATTTTTTGGGGTTAGAAAATTTAGCTAATCTTAAATCTCGCGAAAAAACAAAATATTTTTCAGTTATGGTTCAAGATTTAGAAATGTTACAAAAATTTGCAAAAATCCCGCGAAGTTTCACCAAAATAATGAATACTTTTTTTATACAAAAGCCGCGAACAGCTATCTTTGAACCAACTCCCAAAATGCCTTTATCAAAATTTTGGCCAAAAGATAAAGTGGCTTTTCGGATCTGTACTATTCCAGAAATTTCGCGGGAAATTGTTTTTCCTATTACGGCAACTAGCGCTAACATCTCAGGCAAGTCTGCAATTTATTCTGTTGAAAAAATTCGCGAAATTTTTGGTAATAAAGTTCAAGTCTTCGATAAATACCCCCAAATTCCACAGGTCCCTGCTTCTGAAATTTGGGATTTTACTATTTTCCCTGCTAAAAAAATCCGCTAGATTAACACTTATTCAACTATTAAACTTCGACCTAATCCTTTTTCTTGATCAATTCTCACTTGAGAAGTAATAGAGAAAACCCCTTTATCAAGATCTATGTTAAAATATTTCGTTTCACCTGGAGCAATTCTTCCTAGCTCCAACATAAAATCACCATTTTTGATAGTTAAATCATGAGAAAGCCTCCCACTATTAATTGCTCTAATTGTAATTTTTCCCGCGAAAATTTTTTTATCTGATATATCAAGTCCATAGTCATAAAAATAAACTGTTAAATTTTTTGTATTAGTTCCATGTGGTTTTTTGATTAAAATCGTTTTTTTATCACCAGAAACAATTTTTATAACCGATTTGCTATCTACTGATCCCACCGTTTTTTTATTATAAATGATTTTGGGAGCTGGTTTTAAAACATTTTCTTTAATTTTTTCCGAAATATTCTTATTACTTTTTTTAATTTTAAATGTTAAATCTTCCTTTTTTTTCGCGGGATTCTTAGTTTCCTCTATTTTAACAAACTCGTCTTTTTCTTCTGTTTTATTAGAATCAGTCCAAAGATACCACCCACCACCAGCGACCATTCCAATAATAATAATTCGTGTAATAATCTTTCCCATGTTTTTTGTGATTAAATTTCTCCCAAAAAGTAAAACAATTTTACTTAAAAAGCAAATTATTTTTTTAGAAAATCAAAACCTAAAAAAATCCCGC
>CAZMOH010000054.1:2480-5623 GCA_964567875.1 uncultured Candidatus Peribacteria bacterium
TTTACTTAAAAAGCAAATTATTTTTTTAGAAAATCAAAACCTAAAAAAATCCCGCGAAATTTCGCGGGATTTTTTTATTTTTTACCTGGACATCCTCTATATTTCATATCCGCTATTCCTGCTTCCTTTGGACATTTGTCCCACTCATCTCCTACACCATCTTTATCTCCATCACCCTTTAACGGACATCCCATATTATAATTTCTACCCGCATCATTTGGGCATTTGTCTTCTTCATCCCAAATTCCATCTTTATCCAAATCTGGTAATGGACATCCGTAAAAATATTTATCCCCTACTACATCTGGACAATCATCTTCATCATCATAAACACCATCACCATCGCTATCAACTCTCGGACAACCTTCTAATTTTTCTAATCCTTTCTCTCGCAAACATTTATCCCTATAATCAGGCACTCCGTCTAAATCAATATCTGATAAAGTTTTTTCCCAAGGCGTGCTTATAACTTTCGGTGTAAATTTAACTTCATTCTGTAAATTTTCACATTTTTGTGTGTTAACACCACTATTTATTATTACTGGTTTACTTTTTTTGCTTTCCTGTTTTCCTTTTTTTCCTAATTCCACCTTACATACTGCTGTATCTAAATTTATATTACCATATTTTCTAATGAAATTACTAGCCATGAAAGAATCACTACTAGCTCTTACTAGATCTCTTTTTTCTGTATCTGATAAAGATGTCAAAAAACTAAGACCCGCAGGAGTTCCCATGTAATAATACTCGTTTTTCTTTTTTTCAATTTTTACCGGTGGCAACTTCTTTGGTAAAATAAAGGGTTTCCCATTACTTTTAGGTTTTGTTTTTGTAGGTTTTGTTAATGAAGAATTCCCCTTTTTATCCAACACTACTTTTTTAGAAATAGCATAGGTCTTTGGTACTATTCCCGCGAAAACAGCATTGCTACCATCAGGTAATGTTGCCATATAAAAGAAATCCGTATCCGATGCTACATACACAATAGTTGTAAAACTTGGTTCTTTAATTTTAAACCTATCAACCATTTCAGCTAAAGAAAACTCCGAATAATATTTATCATTTTCCTTTGCATACAAAATAGTATAACGAGTTAAATCGTTAACTGATTTTTTTATAACAGCAACCTTTGAATCATAAATATAATTGTTATATGTCGCCACGCCAAGAGATGACAACATACCAATAATAACAATTATTATTAGTAATTCAATTAGAGTAAACGCCTTGGAAATTCTTTTCATTTTTATTTTATTTATTAATTTACAGAACAAATATATTATTCATAAATAATAAGTCAAAAAAAATCCCGCGAAATTTCGCGGGATTTTTTTATCTGAAAAACCTGCTACAATAAACTTGATGAGAAAAGATTTTTTAGACACATTAAATACTAAGCAACGCGCAGCGGTTGATAAAATTTACGGACAAGTTCTGGTTCTCGCTGGACCAGGAACTGGTAAAACTCACATGCTCACCGCCCGAATTGCTAATATCCTGCAAAAAACTGACACGCAACCACAAAATATTTTGTGCTTAACTTTTACTAATTCCGCAGCTGTGGAAATGCGCGACCGTTTACAAAAAGTTATTGGAAGTGATGCTTATTTATTAAAAATTACTACTTTTCACGGCTTTTGTGAGTGGGTTATGGAACAAAATCCCGCGAAATTTTCGGACAAAACACTTAATGTTCAAGTTGCCGACGATTTACAAAAAGCCTTAATTTTTGAAGAAGTAATTAACTCTCGAGAATGGAAATATTTTCACAACCCTTTTGATGATTTTCTTTGGAAACAAGATATTCTTAGCTCAATTAGTAATTTCAAACGAGAAAATCTAACTCCTAAAAAACTTCGCGAGATTTTACCCGAAGAACGAAAAATCTTGGAAGAAAATCCTGACAATTTTTATAAGAAAAAATATAAAAACTTCGCAGCTGGTGATTTTAAACCGAGTAAACTAGAAAAAATTAATGATAAAATTGCAAAGTTTGAAGAACTAGCTGATTTCTGGGAAATTTACGAAGAAAAACTCGCGAAAAAAGGTCTTTTTGATTTTGATGATCAGATAAACTGGGTGGTGGAAGTTTTGGAAAAAGACGAAAATTTACGTTTTGATTTACAAGAACAATTTCAATTCGTACTGGTTGATGAATATCAAGATACTAATAGTTCACAGAACGAGATTTTGTGGGCCTTGACGGATTATGAGGATCCTAACATTTTTGCCGTAGGTGATGACGATCAATCAATTTATAGATTCCAAGGAGCGAGTGTGGCTAATGTCAGAGAATTTCGCGAGAAATTTCCAAATCGCCTAGAAATAACTTTAGAAGAAAACTATCGCTCAACTCAAACTATTTTAGACACGGCTTATGCCGTGGTGGAGAGAAACACAATGCGCGCCAATGAAAACAAAAAACTTCAGGCGAAAAACCCGCGAAATTTTCCCGAAAAAAAGACTAATAAAATAATTGTCAGTTCTAAATACTTTGAAGAAAATTTTTTAATAGAAAAAATCCGCGAAAAATTAGAGGCAGGCGTTCCAGCCAACGAAATAGCTATTTTAGTCAGAAAAAATTCAGAAATTGCCGAATTAGCTAAATGTCTACCAAAATTCAAAATACCGATTGCGGGGGAAGTTTTTAAAAACATTTTAGATAATGAATACGTGATTATCTTACAATTAATGATGCAGATTTTTTCTGATTTAAAAAACGATGAGAAACTTTTTGCATTATTGCACGCCCCATTTTGGAAAATTTCGCGGGAATTTTTGGCGAGAATTGCTATTGCTAGGGATAAAAAAGATCAAAGAGATAAACCTGTTTTAGAATTTCTACTAGATTTTTTTGCGGAAAAAGAAGAACTAAACACCGACGAAGCAGAGCTTAAAAAAATAATTGATTTTTTTACCCAGTCCCGAAAAGATTATTTTCACTGTCGTCCACGGGTGCTAGCGGAAAAATTGGTTTATGAGTCTGGACTAATGAATTATCTCGTTAAGGAAAAGGATTTTGAGAGTTTTTCAGCTGTGAACAAGTTTTTAAAATGGATTTCTGAGCAAAAAAAAGAAAATCTCGCGGAAATTCTGGAACTTTTACGGTTACACAAAAAGTTAAAAATTAAAATTCCGCCAGA
>CAZMOH010000055.1:0-5483 GCA_964567875.1 uncultured Candidatus Peribacteria bacterium
TCTGAAAATCCCGCGAAAAATGTCAATAAATTTAATGAAAAAATATATTTGCAAGGAAATTTAAAATTTTCGCGATTTATTCTGGAATCTTCCTTATATTTTTTATTTTTTCGCGGGAAATCCGCGAGATTTCGCCTTCGGCAGAGTGGAACTTGGTAAAGACTAGGAGCGCTCGCTGTCGCTCGCGCTCCGTCGAACAATTTTAGGGATTAAAAAGAGGAATTTTAAAATACAAAAAATCCCGCGAAAAATACTAAATAATAAAAAGATTCCCGGATTTAGTCCGGGATCTTCCATATTTTCTTTCTTAAAATTCTTACGAATATAAAAATTTCGGAGACCCCAGGTCAAGCCTAGGGAATTTTTCGGTGTTTATTTTGAGATCTTCGTAGAGATGCATGAGTTCGAACTTCAACAAAAACTTGTCTCATATAAAGTTCGAACTCTTTTTCTTTTTTCGCGGGAAATCCGCGGGGTTTCGCTTTCGGCAAAAAGAGAGACCAGGCATGGCGTCTCTGCTCGCTCTGTTTTTAAAATCCCGCGAAATTTTTATTTAACTCGTTCAATATCACAATTTTTTAATTTTTTTTGCAAAATTTTTTCAGCCCGTTTCTTAGTAAAACTTAAGTCATCATTTGTTTTAATAAAAAATTTTTTTTTCGCGGGATTTTTTAAGTCATTATTTATTGTATTTAAATTTAAAAAATCTGTCACAAAATAAGTTTTAATCTGTGTTCCTGCAATTTTTGCAAGTATTTGGCGAGTTTTATTTTCGGCAAAGATACTTTCTAAAAAGAAAATTGAATCTAAATGCAAGTGTTTGGCATTTCGTAGATATTTTCTAATAAGTCGCCGAAACTCAACACTGTCTGCCAAACCCTCATTCGCCATTTCGCAAACAACTTGCATTTCAATAAACGAAAATTTCGCGGATTTTTCTGCGCGTGGATTCTTTTGTTGATAATCAAATCCTTCTTTTGCAAGTGTTTTGCAAAAACTCTTAGCTTCCTTATTTTTTCGATCATAAGCAATTCCAATTCGCCCAAATTTTGTTTTTTTTACAATCTTTTTTACCCCATCTAACCAAAAATCACTTTCTTGAATAGTTTTTTCCGTAAAATCCCGCGAAATTTTAATTTGAATTTCCTGAGCGGGATAATTTTTAGCTAAAGCGATTATTCCGAAATCTTTTCCCCAAAATTTTTTCATCTCGCTAGTGAAAATAGCAAAAAATTTGTAAATAATCCAGTCTTTCCTTTACAATTAAAAAAACAAATAAAATGAATATAGATTTAGCCGATACCAAATACCAAAAACCTGTTTCTGAAAAAAAAATTTCGCGGGATTTTGGGAAAACTATTTTGATTTTTTTCTTACTGATAATTCTTGGTTGGGGTGGCTTTTTAGTTTATCAAAAAATTTCTTTAACCAAGGAGCAGACTAGTTTAAAAACTTCTATCAATACTATTGCCACCAGCGTAAAAACGCTGACTAACTCTGATAATCCCGCGAAAAAAATCTTGGTTGCTAAAACTTTAAAAAAAATAAAAAACAAACGAATTTTGTGGTCAGAGGTGATGGCTAAAATTGTTAAATTAGAAAATCCGGGAATTTCTTTTCAAGATTTCACAGTAACTCCCGAGGGAGAAGTTTCTGGTACAATGTCCGCTCGTAGTTTTAACGCCATTCAGCAATTCATTGCCAAGTTGAATAAGAAGGAAGACATTCAACAAATCGTGATTAGATCCATCAGTCTGGACAAAGAAACTTCTGGATTGAAAGTTGAACTGAATTTTAACCTAAAAATTTAATGAAAACCTGGAAAATTGTATTCGTAGTTGTTTTAGTTAGTTTAGTTGGATTTGGGATTTTTCCGCTCAAGAAGAAAGTTGCCAAATTAAGAACAGAAAATTCAAAACTTTTACAAACTAAAAAAGAAAAAGTCGCGGAATTAAAAGAATTACAAAGTGGGCTAAAAGATGGTAAAAAAGACGGACTTATTGATCCAGAAATCAGAATACCGCGAAATCTAGACCAAACAGAACTTTTAATTGATTTACAAAGAATTGCTTCTCAAACAAATATTATTTTACCAGATAATTGGTCTTTTAATGTTTCTGAAGATAAGGATTTGAATATTACTAAACTAGAAGTTTCTTTTCCCATAAAAGGGAGTCGCGGGGGAATTTATAAGTTTTTACAACTTTTGGAAAAAAATGAAAGATTTTTAGCAGTTCAAGGACTGTCGATTTCTTCAACGAAAGAAGATGGTGTTCCTGTTTTAGAAATGCCAATTAGCTTAGAAGCTTATTCGCAGGAAAAAATAGAAAAATAAAATTTTTAAAATGGATTTATCAACAATCTTTTCTGGTAAAAAAAATAAGAAGGAGAAAATCCCGCGAAAAATTATTTATGGTGTTACAGATCGCTCCAATGATTCTTTTTGGCAGAAAATTAATGATTTTTTGATAGATAATTCAGTAGTTTCGAAAAAGGAAAAGATGATTTTTTTTAATTCTTTAAAATTACTAGTAACTTCTGGAGTTAATTTTACCAAAGCCATTCAAATGATGGCAAAACGGAGCAAAAACGAACACTTAAAACGAATTCTACAAACAATCGAATACGATATGTTGAATTCGGGGATGCGGTTTTCGGAAGCAATGGCTAAATATCCGCGAGTTTTTAGCGAGTCAGAAACAAAAATGATTTACTCTGGAGAATTAGCTGGCCGACTGGAGGAAGTTCTAGAATCAGTTGCCGATCGAATTCAAAAAAATATTGAAATGGAAATCAGGGTCCGTTCAGCGATGATGTATCCGATTACCGTTTTTATCGCGATTATTTTAGCAGCGGTTGTGGTTATGATGTTAGTAGTGCCAAAATTTGAAGCAATGTTTGCAAATTTTGGATCAGATTTACCAATTGCTACTAAAATAATGATTGGAATGTCTAATTTTTTCCAAAATTATTGGTGGTTTTTATTATTAGTTGTAATTAGCGCTTGGTTAATTTTTCAAAACTGGAAAAATAGCGAAAACGGAAAATACGAGTGGGATAAATTTATTCTAAATTTACCAGGAATTGGGCGATTAGTTCGTGATATTCAAACTGTAAAAATTGCGGGGAATTTTTCTACTCTTCTGATATCAGGGATTCCGATTGCCAAAGCAATTCATGTTTTGAGTGAAATCATTGATAACGAAGTAATTTCGCGGGATTTATTAGAGATTGAACACGATGTTAAGTTGGGAAAACAGGTCCACGAAAGTTTTGCTGCACAAAAAGACCTCGATCCAATTCTTGCCGAAGTTATTGAAATCGGAGAGAAATCCGGAGCTATCCCTCAGGTTTTACATAAAGTTGCTGAACAATACGACCTAGAAGTTAACGCTCAGTTAAAAAATTTATCATCCTTATTAGAACCCGTTGTAATTGTAATTGTTGGTTTAGCGGTAGTATTTATGGCGATGGCCATTATGACGCCTATCATGAAAATGCAATCACTTTTTGCTGGCTAAAATCCCGCGAAATTTTTGAAAAAATGAAAAAACAAAGAATCACTATTCGTCAGAATTATCCTTTAAATAGAAAGGAGAGAAAATTGAATAATTTAGGTTTTACTTTAATTGAGCTATTGGTAGTAATGTCTATTATCGCGATTTTGTTTACTATTGGTATGCCGATTTTTTCGCAGTTTCAAAACTCCTCTCGCCTCAAAGAATCTGCGCAAACCGTGGAAACTGTTTTTGGGGAAGCTTTTTCGGAAGCTCGTTCTCGCCCTGAGTTTTTTATTGTCAAGGGAAGAGAGAATACTTTGTCTTTGGAGTCTTATCAAGATAAAAATTACCAAAAAAAAATAATTTCGCGGGATTTTCCGTTAAATCCGGGAGTTAATTTTTCCGAAGATTTTGAAGTAAAATATCTTCCCCCGTTTGGGGATATTGAAATAGGAGATAATAATCAAAATAATGTTTTAGAAATTGAAATTTGCAATAAAGAATGTGTAAATTTTAAACTTTATAAAAAATCAGGTCTTTTGACACGAGTTTTGCAGGAAAACCAAGATTCAGGGCAATCAGTATCAACTAACCCTAATTCTGATGAGAAATAAAAAATCTCGCGAAATTTCTAGAAAACTTAAGTTCGAACTTCGACAAGTTTTTAGCGAACATAAAGTTCAAACTTGTTTTTTAAAAAATAAAAGAAGTGGATTTGCTCTAATTGAAGTTATTGTTGCCATTGTAGTTTTGGCTTTGGTTCTGTCAGCGGCTATTGGGCTGTTGTATTCTGTAGGTTCAGCAGTCGAAGCCAACCATAATCGTTTAACGGCAACTTATCTGGCACAGGAATGTTTAGAATTAGTCCGAAATGCTCGTGATACAGCTTGGAAAAATTATCAGCCGTGGGATTGTGCCTGGCAAAGTAATTCGAGTTGTCCAAATATTGCTAGTATTCTACCTGCTAAAAACAAAATAGTTGTTAAGGTAAATAATCAAAAAACAAAATTTTTGCGAGAATTACGGATTGAAAAGGTAAATAACAATCAGGGTGCTACATCTCGTGATCAAAATTCCGCGGAAAAAGATGAAGTAATGGCAACTTGCACGGTTTCGTGGGGAGAAAATGAAAAATTATCAATTTCGGAAATACTTACTAACTGGCACAAAAGATGAGGAATTTTTTTAGACAAATTTTTGTTAAATACAAGGCTCAAACTCGTTTCTCAAAAAATTTCGCGGGATTTTCGTTAATTGAGCTTTTAGTAGGAATGACAATTGGGGGAATTGTTTTGGCAACGGTAATGACTAGTTATGTAGCAATGGTTAAAACTTCAATTCGTTTAGATTTAGCTCGTCAAATGCAAAAAGAAACAAATTTCGCGGTAATTCGGATGGCGGACAAGATTCGAAATTTCCCTATAAAATCTTGCGAAAAAACTAAATTAACTTTGAATGGTAGGAATAGAGGAGAAATTGTTTTTCAGTTTTTAGAAAATCAGCATAAAGCAACAATGAATGATCAGCCGTTGTTTTCAGAAAATATTCTGTTAGAAAAGGGAGAATTTAAGTGTTTCGGAGTGGAAAAACCCGCGAAATTACAACCGCGAGTGCAAATTTATCTAAAAATCCAATCCCAAAAAGATGACGAACTCTCTAACTGGGTACGGACGACTATTTCTTCTCGAATTTATGAATAATGAAAAAAGTTTTTAAAAAATTCGCGGGATTTTGGAACAAACGAGTTCGAACTAGGGTAAGTTCGAACTGGGGCAAGTTCGAACTTAAAACTGAGGGAATGACGATTTTATTACCGACTATTATTTTGTCGGGGTTGATTTTGGTTGTCGGATTAGGATTATCGCGGGTTTTGATGACCGAGCTAGAGTTTTCGGCGGACTTATTATTTTCTGAAAAGGCCTATTTTGCCGCAGAATCAGGAGTGGAAAAATCACTTTTAGCCTTAAAAGACAAACCGTTAAA
>CAZMOH010000056.1:0-5427 GCA_964567875.1 uncultured Candidatus Peribacteria bacterium
GATGCATGAGTTCGAACTTCAACAAAAACTTGTCTCATATAAAGTTCGAACTCTTATTTTTCTTTTCTTCATTTTTTCGCGGGAAATTCGTGGGATTTCGCTTTCGGCAGAGTGGAACTTGGTAAAGACTAGGGGCGCGAGCGCTCCGTCGAACAGTTTTAGGATTATATTGAAAAATCCCGCGAAATTTTTATTTTTTTGACACAAATTTTTACAAAATTTATAATTTAACCGATGAAAATCGGATTCAAGCCCCCACGCCGTATCGGAAAAGGACGAAAAGAAGTTTAGTTTTTCATAGTCCAAAATTTCGCGGGATTTTAACAACCCCCTTTAATTCCCCCTTGTCAGGGGGAAAACCAAAAGAACTTTTTTAAATTATTAACCCCTAAAAAATGAGCACACCACAAGCAATTCCGTTTATTGAAGCCCAAGACAAAGAAATTTATGAGGCAATCCGCGGTGAAGAATCCCGCGAAAAAAATGGTTTGGAATTAATTCCATCTGAAAATTATGTTTCCAAAGCCGTTTTGGAAGCGAACGGTTCTTGTTTTACCAATAAATATTCTGAGGGGTATCCCGGACGACGATACTACGGAGGACAAGATTTTACTGATGTGGTGGAGCGAGTCTGTATTGAGCGGGCTTGTCAGCTTTTCAAATGTAATTTTGCAAATGTTCAAACACATTCTGGGGCACCAGCTAATATCGCGACTTATTTCGCTCTGCTAGAACCAGGAGATACAGTTCTGGGAATGGACTTAAGTCATGGAGGACATTTGACTCACGGACATCCAGTTACCTATATCGCGAAAATTTTCAACTTCGTGCGTTACGGAATGAAAAATATTGAAACAGGAGAAATTGATTACGAGGCACTTCGAGAAATGGCTTTGGAACATAAACCAAAAATTATTCTCGCGGGATTTTCAGCTTATTCGCGAGAACTTGATTACCAAAAAATCGCGGATATTGCCAAAGAAGTGGGAGCAGTAGCTATGGCAGATATGGCTCATATTGCTGGTCTTATTGCTGCTGGAGTGGTTAAAAATCCCTTTGATTATGGATTTGATATTATTACGACAACAACTCATAAAACTTTGCGTGGACCACGAGGAGGATTAATTTTATCTAACGATCCAGAAATAGCGAAAAAAATTAATAAATCTGTTTTCCCTGGATTACAAGGTGGACCACACATGCACACCATCGCGGCCAAAGCAGTAGCTTTTGGTGAGGCTTTGAAACCAGAATTCAAAGAATATGCCAAACAAATTTTGAAAAACGCCAAAGCTATGGAAAAAGTTTTCCTAGACGAAGGAGTTCGCTTAATTGGCGGAGGGACAGATAATCATCTTTTGTTAGCTGATGTTTATGGTTCTTTGGGAGTAACAGGAAAAGAAGCTCAGACTTTAATGGATGAAGTTGGAATTACCTTAAATATGAATTCAATTGCGGGAGATACGCGAAAACCGCTTGATCCATCAGGAATTCGTTTTGGAACGCCAGCGATGACAACTCGCGGTATGAAAGAAGCTGAAGCTACTAAAGTTGCGAAATTAATGATTAAAGCTTTGCGAAATAAGGATGATGATAAGATAAAAGCAGAAATTCGCGAGGAAATCCGTGAACTTTGTTTGAAATTCCCAATTCCTGAAAAAATGGTTTAAAGGTAAAAATCTTAAGTTCGGACTTAACCCATTCAAATATGAATGAATAATGAATAAAGTCCGGACTTGATTTTTTCAAGTCGCTTATAATTTAAAATCTCGCGAAATTATGAAACTGGAGTTTATTCCGATTAAAACTAAGAAAATTTTACCTCCTCAGGAAGATATTCTCCCAATTTTGAAAAAGGAATTAATGGGAAAACTGCAAGAGAACGATATTTTGTTGATAACTTCTAAAATTTTAGGAATTCATCAGGGAAATTGTTTAAAAATTTCAGAATACGATAAAGATGAATTAATTAAAAAAGAAGCTAATTACTATATTTCGCGGGATTTATGTCCAAACAAAAATGCAATTTTAACCATCAAAGATAATACTTTAATTCCATCAGCAGGAATAGATGAAAGTAATTCTAACGGATATTTTATAAAATATCCTCAAAATACACAGAAACTTTTGGGAGAAATCCGCGAAATTTTGTGTCAAGAATTTTCTCTTAAAAATTTAGGAATTATTGCTACAGATAGTCATTCCATTCCTTTGCGGTGGGGAGTTATGGGTATTTCTATTGGTTTTGTAGGAATTAAACCTTTTATTGAAAAAGTAGGAACACCAGATATTTTTGGACGAAAACTTAAATTTACTAGAGTCAATGTGGTAGATAGTTTGTCTACTTTAGGTGTAGTGATGATGGGAGAAGCAGATGAACAGACTCCACTTTTGATAATTCGGGGAGCAAATTTCGCGGAATTTACTAATAGAGATTTTTATAATGACTTTATTGTAGATCATAAAGATGATATGTTTGCTCCAATTTTATCAATTTTTCATAATCAAAAGAATCAAAAGAATCAAAATGAAAAATAAAGTTTTACCAAATCGGCTGTCGTTTTTATTCGCGATATTTATCTCTCTGCTAATTATAATGAACCTAATGGGTGGGAAAATCACCACTTTATTTGGAGTTTCAGTTTCAGTCGCGATTTTTTTAGTTCCGCTCACTTTTCTAATTACAGACATTGTTTCTGAAGTTTATGGTCGCGAAGTTTCGCAAAAACTTGTTTATATGGGAATGATTGTGATTTTTCTAACAATGTTAATTACCAAGTTTTTCATTTATTTGTCACCAAATCAGCGATACACATTTAATACAGAATATGCCCAAATTTTTGGCTCATCCTTACGAATGATGTTGGCAAGTTTACTGGCTTTTGGATTATCACAGTTGAATGATGTATTTGTTTTTCATTATTTAAAGAAAAAATCTCGCGGGGAAAAGTTATGGTTACGAAACAATGTTTCAACAATAATTTCTCAAGCGATTGATACAATAGTTTTTATGCTTGTTGCTTTTTGGGGCATTTCACCAAAATTTGATCTTTACTTTGTTTTAATCGGATTGGGATTACCATATTATTTATTTAAAGTTTTATTTGCTCTTTTAGACACTCCGTTTGTTTATTTAGGAGTTAAGTGGTTAGAAAAAAATAAGGAGTAAAATCCCGCGAAATTTCTTTATTAATGCGACATTAGTTTAATTTTACTTAAACAAATATTTTCTGTTGGAAATTTTTCGCGGGATTTTTGTTTTTGATTTTTTTAAAAAATATGTTACAATTAAAGAGATTTAATTCTTTAAAAAAATGTCGAAGGAAGATGAAATTTTCAAAATAGAGGAGAAGGATGCTTTAGTAGTACAACCTTGTCAGAGTTCAACTAATTTTCTAAATGTAGCGAAGGGGAAGGGGGGAATTGAAGGTAGATTGTTTTCCCAAAAAAAATGGAGACAGCTTTTCAATATTTTGAAAAAAAAGTTTGAAAAAAAGAATATTAAAGAACCGTTTTCTGGACTGAAAGATATTTTAAGTTTAGAAAATGCGTCTATTTCTTTGCGTGATAAGGTCTTAGAGAATTCAGAAAACTATAAAAACTTCGTAAATTTTCTGATAGATCAGGGGGTTATTAACTTTGATCCCAAAAACCCGCGAAAAATTTCAGAAGAGGTGGTAAGAGGTGTTGAAAAATTATTAGATAATCTAGAGCACAATTTCAGACATATACAGGAAGAGTTAAAGATAAAACCGACTGATAAAGGGTTTGTAGATGATATGAAAAGATATTTTGAAAATCCTGATAGTGAGAACAATCTTTTAATTGAAAAAATTGTTTCTATCCAAAATGTTACGGAGATGAATTGGCTATTAGCTGATGATTTTATTTGGCTGAATTTAGAAGTATTGTTGGAAGGGAAAAAAGAAATAACTGATGAAGTGAAAGTTAATTTTTTCAAAAAATTATTAACAAATGAAAATGGACAATTATTTTTGGCAGTTTTACTTGATAAGACATTTTTAAAAAAAGAAACCTTGCGAAATTTTTTTGTTGATAAACTTTCTAATGATTATTTTCGGGAACTTGGTAAGAATAAAAATGGTCAATTTTTAATAAAAAAATTAATAGAAAATGGTTATAAGACAAAAACAGAATTGAGGAAAATTATTTCTAAGGAGGAAAGTGATAACTTTCATCAAGATTCTCAAGGAGTTCTTAAAAGAAATTTTTGGGAAAAGTTATTTAAAAAATAAAAATTTTCGCGGGATTTTCTGTCGTAAAATTTTGACTTGTGAGAAAGTTTTCATCTACAATTTGCATGATGAAAATAAATATCTCCCAGTTCGACTTATTAGAAAGCCTAAAAATAGTTTCCCGAGCGGTTTCTGGGGCGAATACTTTGCCAGTTTTAGGTAATATTTTAATTAAAGCCGAAGGTAAAAAAGTTTATTTTGCAGCGACAAATTTAGAGCTTTCAATTACGACTTCTAGTGAAGCAACTATCAAAAACGAAGGAGCAATCACGATTCCCGCGAAAATTTTAACTTCATATGTTTCTTTGCTCAAAAAAGATGAAGATGTTGAATTAACTGTTGCTGATGGGACTACTTTGGAAGTTAAATCCAAAACTTCTAAAACAAAAATTAAAGGAATTTCAGCTGATGAGTTTCCCTCAATAACTACTGTTGACTCAGGGACAAAATTGAAGTTGGATAGCAAAGATTTTCGTGAAGCGGTTCACCAAGTAGCTTTTTCTGCACAAGAAAATTCATCTCGTCCAATTCTCGCAGGAGTTTATTTTTCCACCGAAAAAGACAAACTAACTATGGCCGCGACAGATTCTTATCGTTTATCAGAAAAAGTTTTAAAACTAAACGGAGAAGTCACAAAAACAACTTGTGTAATTCCGGTGCGAGCAGTTTCAGAAGCAGATCGTTTGGCAAGTGTTGGCGAAGAAGTTCAAATCACGATTTCCGAGAATCAAGTAATGTTTACAGTTGGAAATACAAATTTAACTTCACGACTTATTGATGGGCAATTTCCAGATTATAAACAGATTATTCCCAAAAGTGCTTTAACAAAAATTGAAATTCCAAAGGATGAGTTTGAAATGGCTGTTCGGCGAGTTTCAATTTTTGCGCGACAAAATAATCAACATATGAAATTAGAAGTTCAAGGAGATGGTAATTTGCTTGTTTCAACTGACGCGACTGAGATTGGAGAAGATAAAACAACAATTCCAGTTAAGGTTGATGGTAGTTCAAATGCAATTGCGCTAAATGCTGATTATGTTTTAGATGTTCTGGGAGCACTAGGGAAGTCTGACACAGTTTTGCTGGAATTGGATAGTAAAATGTCGCCAGCTGTCTTTAAAGGTGGTAAAACAGAAGGATTTGTGCATCTGATTATGCCGTTGAAAATGTA
>CAZMOH010000057.1:0-5196 GCA_964567875.1 uncultured Candidatus Peribacteria bacterium
ATAAAAAAAATAATTAATAACTGTGTCAATCTTGTCATACATAAATAAATATGTCAAACTACTTTTACACAAAAACCAAATATTCCCTTTATTCATCGCAAAAAAAAGTGGTAACATATATTTGCCACCACTTAATATTTCTGGTATGATTATCTTGCTTTTTAAAAAATCCCGCGAAATTATGAATAAAAATAAAAAAATAATCGATTCGTTATCACTCCTTGGTTTAAGTAATATAGAAATAACTATCTATCTTGACCTGATAAAGTTAGGAAATTCACCTGCCTCTGTAATTGCTAGAAGACTAAAGCTAAATCGCTCAACTGTTCGTTATAATTTAGAAAATCTCGCGAAAAAACGGTTCATATTTCAGGAAAACAGAAATGGAACTTATTTTTTTACTGCAGAAGACCCGGAAAATATACTTTTACTTATTCAAAGTGAACAGAAAAAAATTAAACAAAAAGAATTAGCTGTTAGCCAGATAATTGGTGACTTAAAGGCAATGAAGAACCCACATATAAATACTCCTAAAGTTCGTTTTTTTGAGGGAGTTGATGGATTAATAAATCAGTAGATTCTACCACAAAAGCTAATATAATTCAACTAATAGAATCAAAATTCCCGCGAAATTTCCTAACTTTTCTTCTTCCTCGGCGGAAAGAGTTTTTTAACTTCTTCGACAACTTTATCTGCCTCAATTGTCCGCGAACGACCTAGTTCCATGTCTCGAATAATAAGTTTTCCTTTTTTGACTTCTAAATCCCCCATGATTATCGCATATGGAACTTTGAATTTCGCCGCCCGATTTAACTGTTCTTCCATTGAGGTTTTCCCTAAAACTCCGACTGAATTAAACCCAGCTTCGCGAAGTTTTACCAAAATCGGTAAAGCATGTTTTTTCGCAACTAATCCAGTAGCTGCTACAAATACTTCTAAAATATCCTTTCGTGGTGGCTCAATGTTATTTCTCTTCATTAAATCAACAATTCTTTCCATACCACCAGCAAAACCACATCCGCCCATTTCAACTGGACCACCCATTTTTTCAATCAAACCATCATATCGACCACCAACTAAAATTTTATTTCGCATTCCTTTTTCGCGAAATTCAAAAACTGTGTGGGAATAATACTCTAACGGACGAACTAATGATGGATCAATTGTGTATTCTATTCCAAAAGAATTAATATAAGCTAGTGTTTGATCAAAAAATTCGCGGGATTCTGGCGATAAGAAATCGGTAATCTTGGGCGCCATTTCTACCAAAACTTCCTCATCTTCTGTTCGGGCATTCAAAAGATCTAAATATTTTCCTTGTTCTAATTTTTCACGAGAAGCTGGTGACAAACTGCGTTCTTTACCAGCATAAAAATTAGCCAAAGCTTCAATAAATTTAGCTCTATCTTCAGGTGAACCAATGGTATTTATTTTTAACTCAATATTTTCGCGGATTTTTAAGGCTTCTAAAATATTGTGTCCAAGATAAATTATTTGCGCATCAATTGCTGGATCTGTTTCCCCTAAAACTTCTCCACCAAACTGCCAAAAAGCTCTTTTGGTCCTCGATTGTGGCCGCTCAAAGCGAAAACATTTTCCAATAGCATAAAGTTCTACTGGCAAAGCTTCTTCATACATCTTATGTTCAATAAAACTTCGCACAATACCAGTCGTCATCTCTGGACGCAAAGAATAATCTCGTCCCCGCGGATCTTGAAATGAATAAAGTTCTCTTTTAATAATCTCGGTGTCAGTTCCCAGAGAACGATGAAAAACTTCTGTTTCTTCAAAAATTGGCACTTCTATTCGGCGAAATCCTGACTGACGAAAACGATGACGAATTATTTTTTTGATAAAAGTAAAATAATCGTGGTCATCTGGCAGAACGTCAGAGGTTCCAGCTGGGGCTTTAAAAGGTTTGTATTTCATTATTAAAAGTAAAACAACGAGTTAATGTATACTAAAAATACAGCGAAAAATCAAACAAAAATCCCGCGAAATTTACTTTTGAGAATTCAGAATTCTTTCTACTGCTAAAACACAATTTCCTGGATCAATAACGGTCAAAACAGGTGTCTTGCTAGGCATTTGCAAAGTTGAATGAATGTTTACCAAATAATCTGTTTTATCTTTAAAAGGTGGACAAGCAATCGTTACATTATTGGAATTAGCTCCAACAAAACCAGATAAAGCATTGGAGCGTCCCGCAATTGTGATAAAAATATTTCGAGGATTTTTACTCCCCTCTTCTACAATTTTTAAAACTTTCAACGGTTCTTTGTGTGCTGATGCTGCGTGTAGTTCTACATCAATATTTCTTTCTTCTAAAGATTTTTTTATTTTTTCTGCAAAATCAAAATCACTACTTGAACCACAAATGATGATAACTTTACTCATTTTTATTTGTTTAAAAATCACTGAAACTTTACGAAAATCCCGCGAAATTATCAAATTTAAAATTGCCAAAATTAAAACTTTAAGATAAAAATGAAAACGAAATTTCTTAAAACATCTTTAAAATGAAAAATCCAATCAAAGCTCTTCTTACCTTAACTGTTGGTTATGCTGCCGGTTTACTTCTAGCTAAAAAAACAGGAAAAACTCTCCGAAAAGAATTAGCTAAATCCGAAAATCCGGCCAAAACTATGTTTGAAGCGATGAAAGATGCTGACCTAGAAGCCTTTAAAGATTTTAAAGATTGGTGGGAAAATTCTGAAAAAGTTCAAAATCTTGTTAAAACAGGGAAAGAATATTTCGCAGAAATTTCAGAGGAAGCTAAAGGAATGGGAAAAGAGGCTATAAAAAAAACAACTAAGGAATTAGAAAGGGTAGCTAAAGATGCTACTAAGGCGGCGGAAAAACTAAAAAAAGATGTTGTTAAAAAAAGCAAAACCTTACAGAAAACCGCTACTAAAAAAGCAACTAAATTTAAAAATCAGTTAGAACGAAAAACCAAAACTGTTGCTAAAAAATTAAAAAAATAAAAAAAATCGCGGAATTTCTGATGTTTAATAAAAAAGTTTTAGAAAAAATAAATAAAACAAATTCTAAACTACTTTTGGTAACTAAATATTTTGATGCAATAAAAACCCGCGAAATTTTATCGGAAATTAAAAAAGAACCTTGTTTTCTCGCCCTTGGAGAAAATCGGATTGATGATGTTATAAACAAGAATCTTCCGCGAGAAAATGTACATTTTATTGGAAATATTCAATCACGAAGAATTGGCGAAATTTCCGAGTATTGCTTAGTTATCCATTCTTTATGTGATTTAAAACACGCCAGATTATTTGCGAAACAAAAAAACAAATGCAAGTTCTTTATTCAGATTAATATTTCTGGTGAGAAATCAAAACAAGGAATTATTCCCGAAAATTTCGCGGGATTTTACAAATCCTTACCTAAAGAATTAGAAATAATTGGTATTTCAGGAATGGGAAAAGGACAAAGTTTCACTAAAGCTGAAAAAATTGCGGAATTTGAAGAACTTCTAGAAATCCGCGAAAAATTCAATAAAGATTGGCAAATTTCCGCCGGAACTTCTGTGGATTATGAAATCGCCTTACAACTAGGAATTAATATTGTAAGAATTGGTAGGGCAATGTTTTTGGATTAAAATCTTTTAGTGATTTATTTTTTAAAATTAACATTTAAGGGATTTCTTTTGGGGATTCCAACTTCTCGCGGAAAATTTTTAGCAACAGGTTTAACTTTTTTTAAGAGAACAAAAACCCGCGAATTTTCACCAACTTTCTCTTCATAAACTTTAATTATTTCCGATCCTAACTTTTTTTCTAAATTCTTAAATTCTTGCAAATCTTGCAAAATAGCTGGACCTTGATAAGCGAGAAATTCTCCATTGATTTTTACAAAGGGTAAAACTAATTCTAAAAGTGTTGGCCACGGCGCAACTGCTCGTGTCACAACTATGTCAAAATTTTCGCGGAATTTTTTATCATGTGCAAAATCTTCTGCTCTTCCGTGTAAAATTCGCGGGATTTTTATTTCGCTTTCTTTTGCCATATTTTGAACAACTTTTAATTTTTTGGCGACTGAATCTAGTCCGAAAAATTTCGCATCAGGAAACAAAATAGATAATGGTAGAAGTGGAAATCCGCCACCAGTTCCGAGGTCTAAAATGTATTTTCCCGCAAGATTTGGTAAAAATTTGCTCCCCACAACTGAATCTATAAAATGTTTTTCCCAAATATCCTGTTCGTCTTTTATCGCAGAAATATTTATTTTTGAATTCCAATTTTTGTAGGATTTAAGCAAATTTTGAAATTTTTTAAACTGTTCATCTGTAATTTCTAAACCTGATAATTTCGCGAATTTTTCTTTATTCATCTCACTCATTGTAATTAGTTTTTAAAATCTCTCGAAAAAATTATTAAAACAGCTTTAATATGAAAAACTAAGTTTAACGTTTTTGCTGTCGTAAAAAGGATTGCACAAAGCCATCTAAATCCCCATCAAAAACTTTATCCGGATTATTATGTTCGAAGTTTGTACGGTGATCTTTAACTAATTTATAAGGTTGTAAGGTATAAGTTCTAATCTGTGAGCCAAAAGAATTTTCAACTAAATTTCCGCGAATTTCTTCTAATTTCTCAGCATTTTGTTCTAACTTTAATTGCAAAAGTCGCGATTTTAAAACCTTCATTGCCGAATTTTTATTTTGCAATTGTGATTTCTCATTTTGACAAGTAACCGATAAATTTAATGGTAAATATGTAATTCGCACGGCAGAATCTGTCGTATTTACACTTTGTCCACCATTTCCACTCGACCGAAAAACATCAATTCGTAAATCTTTTTCAGATATTTCTATCTCAGTATCCATTTTTATTTCTGGTAAAATTTCTATACGCGAAAACGAAGTTTGTCGCAGATTTTTAGCATTAAATGGCGAGAGACGAATTAATCTGTGTACTCCATGTTCTGATTTCAGAAACCCATAAACATTATGTCCGGAAACTTCAATTGTAGCAGATTTTAAGCCAACATCTGATAAAGATTCTTCCAGAATTTTCGTTTTCCAACCCTTTTTTTCCGAAAATCGCAAATACATTCTTAATAACATTTGCGAAAAATCCTCCGCATCTTGTCCGCCATTTCCAGTGGAAATTTTCAAAATTGCGGATTTTGAATCATGTTCGTCTGATAAAAGTGCTTCCGTTTCATATTTCACAAAAT
>CAZMOH010000058.1:0-5177 GCA_964567875.1 uncultured Candidatus Peribacteria bacterium
GGTCGGGTTCGAACCGACGGCCAATTGGTTAACAGCCAATTGCTCTACCACTGAGCTACCCGGGAGAACGAAAAAGGACAAAATTTCGCGGATTATTTGCGCTCTAAAACACAAATTTCACGCGCCACAAACGCTTTTTCTCGTTTGTAAATAAAAGTTTTTTGTCCTGCAAAAAGAGCGAGCGGATTGTAAGAACTTTTTGCAATTTTGGCAAATAATTTTTGCGAAATTGAGATATTTTTCCCGCGAAAATTCCAACAAGGCAAACAAAATACTACCTTCTGTGGACCATTTTGTTCCATGTTAGAAAAAGCTTTTACCCACATTTTTAAGACTTTTACTGCTTCTTTTTCAATTTTATCTAAACTCGGACTCCGCTCAAAATTTTCTCCTAACCAACCTTCAGTAACCATAATTTTTTCGCGGAATTTTACCCAAGGAAAACTAGCTACATTTCCTATAAAAAATTCTCCCTTATTTTTTTCAAAACGAAATTTTTCCGCGAAAAAATAAAAATTCTTTTTCGCTCCAGCCAAAAAATCAGGATTCAAGTCGCTCCCAACTGTTTTAAAGCCCATTATCGCCGCTTCGGTGCAAATCGTCCCCGAACCACAAAACGGATCAATAATTTTCGCGGAAAATTTTGGATCGGCTAAGTTTATCAGAATTTGAGCTAATTTGGGTGGCAACATTCCCATTTTGGAATCACTAAAAGGCTTCCTCCGATCTCGTAAAACATAATTTCGCAAGTTTTGGTTAGCAACCGTTTGACTGAGCAAAAAACTGTTTCCCCGTTGCCAAATAATAAATTCCGCTCCTTTTTTTAGAAGTTTTCGATCAAAAATTTGCCCACTCGTCATATTTTTTCCCCCACTATTTTCCAAGCGAACCGCTGTCTTTTTTTCCGCGAAATATTTTTTAATCATTCCTAAAAACTCAGGCAAAAAATTCTTTCCCGTCTGAAAAGCTGAAACTCCTATTTTAACATTACTGGAATTTTCAGAAAGGGCTGAGTTTTGAAAAATTACCTCAACTAATTTTTTTTTCGCAGAAAATTCGCCCAAAACCTTAGCCATTCGGATACTTCCTCCTAGCCGGTCCAGAAAAATTTGTTCCTTTGATTTTGGTAAATTTCGCGGGTTTTCAAACCGTAAACTATCAGCCAGCAAAAGATTTACCTCTGGTTCAAACAGAATTTCGTTTACAAAAGGTTTTATTTCCGCTCGTGATAATTCCGTATTTGACCCGAGAACAAAAAGGTAAGTAGACATCGCTCGGAGTATGTCTTTTTTGAAAAATTTAGCAAATCCCGCGAAATTAATTAAAACTTCTTTTCAGTCTTTTCAGGGTTTCAGTTTTTCCAATAACTTCTGCAATTTCAAAAGGTCCAGCTGACCCTCTTCTGTTGGAAAGAGCTACCCGAAAAGGCCACATAAACGGTCCGTTTTTCCAACCCAGTTCCGCAATCTTTGCCACGGAAATTTCGCGGATTTTTTCACGATTAAATTCTGATTCGTCTAAATCAGACAATAAATTGTAAATAATTTCGCAAGTTTTTTGTCCTTGCTCAATATCTAATCCCATTTTTTCATGGATAAAAAGTGATTTATCAAATCCTGGATCACTAGTTAAATATCGTAGTTCATCTTGTAATTCAATTAAATTGCGAGCTTTTTCGCGAGCTAGCTCTAAGTATTTTAAACCAACTTCCTGCCCCGAAAAATCCGCGAAATATTTTTGCAACTTATTAATATCAACTTTTCGCATCCAGTGAGCGTTAAACCATTTCATTTTTTCAAAATCATATTGGGCTGCCGCCGGATTGACATTTTTTAGTTCAAAAATCTTTTCTAAATCGGCGAGAGAAAAAATTTCTTCTGTGGTCTTGGGATGCCACCCTAAAAAAACTAACCCATTTATCACTCCTTCGGGAATAAATCCTTGTTTTTGGAAATCAGGAATCAGTACGCAAATTTCGGGATCAACATTTCTTTTGGAAAGTTTTTTCTTGTTTTTATCTAAAACTAACGGAATATGACCAAATTTTGGCATCTCAGCTCCCAAAGCTTCGTAAAGCAGAATTTGTTTCGGAGTGTTAGAAATATGATCTTCTCCGCGAATAACATGTGTTACTCCTTGTGTCCAATCATCAATAACATTCGCAAGATAATAAAGAACAGAATTATCCGAGCGCGCTATCGCAAAGTCTCCCAAAGTGTCCGTATTAACTGAAACTTTTTTACGAATTAAATCTTTAAAAGTTATCCAACGATTTTTTTCCACCTTTAACCTCCACACAAACGGCTCTGTTTTCATTTTTTCTTCAGCTTCCTGGCGTGGTAAATCTCGAAAAGGCGACCAAAAAACAAAATTTTCGCGGGATTTGGCTGCTTTTTCCCGCAAATCTTGTAGTTCTTCAGGAGTTGTAAAACATGGAAAAATTTTCCCTTCTGCCCATAATTTCGCGAGATATTTTTGGTGCAAATCAGCACATTCTGTTTGACGATAAAAAGCTTTTGCTTCTTTTTCAAAATCCATTCCCAACCATTTCAAACCTTCCAAAATCGCTATTTCGTGTTCTTTTTTAGATCTTTCTAAATCTGTATCTTCCCAGCGAAAAATTATTTCTCCGTCGTTTTTTTTCGCGAAAAGCCAGTTAAAAAGAGCCGTCCGAGCAGTCCCTAAATGAAGTCCTCCTGTTGGTGATGGAGGCATTCGGACTAAAACGGGTTTCGTATTTTCTGTATTCATGAAAAATAATTTAAAATCCCGCGAATTCTAACATTTTTAAAAAAATCCCGCGAGATTTTTAAGAAATTCCCAATTTATCAAAAATTTCCGCTGTTACTTTTTCAATTGACTGTTCTCCGTTCACAGAAACTAGTTTCCCTCTTTTTTCCCATTCTCCCAAAAGAGGATAGGTATATTCATCAAAATTTTTCAAACGATTCATAATCGCCTCAGGATTATCATCTGCTCGGCGAGAGATATTTTCTGAACCACACTTTGGACAAACATCTTCTAAGCTACCAAAATTATTACCACAATCATCACAATGAGCCCGCATAATCAAACGATTTAGAGCTTCTTCATTACTTAATTTTATCTCTAGAGCAGTAAAATCCCGCGAATTTTTCGCTAAAAGTTTTTCCAAACTTTCTCTTTGTACTTCCGAACGAGGAATCCCGTCAAAAATAACTGGCGTATTTTTATCTAAATTTGCTAAAAAATCTTCTACAATCCTCATCACGATATCGTTGGAAACAAGATCACCACGACTAGTAATCGCTAAAACTTCTCGCCCTAAATCTGAATCTTCCTTAGCCATTTTTCGCAATTCTGCTCCCGTTTCAAAAATTTTAAACCCTAATTTTTTCGCGAGAATTTTAGCTTGAGTTCCTTTTCCTGAACCTTGTTTACCGACAAGAATGAGGTCTTTTTGCATTGTCTTATTTTTAAAAAAGTGGTGGGTCGGGAGAGGATCGAACTCTCGGCCAACTGGTTAAGAGCCAGATGCTCTACCACTGAGCTACCGACCCACACTTTTATATTTTGTCTTTTTTGAAAAAAGTTTCAAGAAAAATCCCGCGAAATTTTATTTTTGAGTAGTGGTAGATTCTTCGGTTTTTTCTGTTTTTTCCGCTGGAGAATTTTCCTCTTGTTTAGTTTCATCAGTAGTAACTTCTACTTGCTTTTTATTTGAAACATCTTTATCTGATTTATCAGGATTTTTAACCGCCTTAGCTGCTTCTTGTTGTTTTTTAAATTCCTCAAATTTTTTAGTTAGTTCCGCAATATTTAAACCTTGCGGATAAAAAGTTGTTCCGTCTGGGGAAAGATAAGAAGTAACTTCTTGTCCTTCAGCTTTAACAACTACTTTAAAATCTCCACCAACAGCTTTTTCTACTGATTTAATTTCTAATTTAGCTCCCGGAGCTAAAATTTTTACAAATTTCGCGGAAATTTCTTTAGCTTGTGGTTGGGTAATTCCTCCACCTAATGAACAGCCCGCTAAAAACAAGGCTGATAACGATAAAAGAGCGATTTTTTTCATTTTTAAAAATGGGTTAAAATATATCTTTCTTAATATAATACGAAAAAATAATTTCTGCAAAAAATCCCGCGAATTTTTTTCAAGCAAGAAAGGCCAATAATTCTGAAAATCCCGCGAATTTTTCATCAGCAAGAGATAAATCTAAATTTTTCGTTTGAGCCGTAGGGATAGCAAAAACGGTCATTCCGGCTTCTTTTCCGGCTTTAATTCCTCGCGGAGAATCTTCAATTACCAAACATTTCACCGGATTTACGCCTGCCTTTTGAGCCGCAAGAAGATATCCTTCAGGTGAAGGTTTTGTTTTTTTGACATCATCATGGGTTATCCAAAACTTAAAATATGGTAAAAGTTTCGTTCGTTTATGAATTTTTAAAAAATGTTCCTCATAAGTTGCCGTAACAACAGCCGTCAAAATTTCGCGGGATTTTGTCCATTTTAAAAAATCCACAACTCCAGGCAGTGGAATAATTTCTTGTGAAAGTTTTTCCACATATCTTTTATTACGAATTTCGCGAAATTTTTGAATTTCCGCGGGAGTAACTCCTTGTTCTGATAACCAAACTTGAATTCCAATTCCTTTGGTATAACCATATTCTTGATATTTTTCAAGTGAAATTCCTAAGCCAAACAAATCCCGCGAAATTTCATCACAAGCTTCGGCATAAAATTTCTCCGTATCAACTAAAACTCCATCATTATCTAAAAAAATCGCCTCAAATTGTTTTTTCATCGAGGCGATTTTAGATATTTTTTAAGATAATAAAAATTTCGCGGGATTTTTATTTAACTGCTGCTTCCATTAAAATTTTTATTTCCTGAACTACGTTAATAAGCATAGCATTTGAAAGGAAAAGCAACTCCTTCCCTGTTGAATCAATAAATGTCATCTTTTCATCAGAACTTAAAGAAGAATTATCTATAACAGCATCTCTTATTTCAGAATTAGTTTTTCTATACATAGCCTTGTGGTTTTCATCATTATTAAACACAATTTGCTCATTATTAAGTCGTGAATCATTAACATCTATTCCTACATTAGAAACAAATGATAAAATTTTATTCTTAAATTCTTCTGCAGATAACATAACTTTATTGGTTGATATTTCTATCAAACTTCCATTTT
>CAZMOH010000059.1:0-2945 GCA_964567875.1 uncultured Candidatus Peribacteria bacterium
ACTTCAACAAAAACTTGTCTCATATAAAGTTCGAACTCTTTTTCTTTTTTCGCGGAAAAATCCGCGAGACTTTGCCTTCGGCAGATAGGAATTTAATGAAGACTAGAAGCACTTGCTAACGCTCGTGCTCCGTCGAAAAGTTTTATAGTTATAAAAAGGAATTTTTAAAAACAGAAAATCCCGCGAAATTTTTTAAAAAATACTAAATTCGAAATTTATTTTTAAATCACGCAAAATTTTATTCGTCGTCTTTCTTGAAACACCGCCAAAAATTTTTTCCAGATTTTGTGAATTTTTCTTTACACCGCTGACCTTTTTTAGTTTTTAAAAGTAGAGAAGCTACGGAAGCAATCGCTCCACCAATGATTAGGCCTTTGATTAATCCGCCTTTTTTCTTATCACTCATATTCTAGATTTTAAACACTTAAAATTTCATTGCAAGTTTTCAGTAAATCTCGCGAAATTTCAGGAAATAGGGGAATTTTCTCCGTCAAATTCTAGTCGTAGTTTTGCTCCGAATTCTTTTTCCCACACTTTTTTTATCTTATTAAATTCTTGATCAATCTCAGTTTCTTCAAGTGTTTTTTCGCGGGATTTAAAGGTTAGATGAAAAGCCACATTTTTTAAATCTTTACCAAATCTTGCCTCGTCTGTGAAATCATCAAAAAGTTCAATTTCTGTTAAAAATTCTGAATTTGCGTGAGCAAACTTTACTAAATCTCCCACTAGAACTTTTTTACCAACTAAAACCGAAATATCACGATGAACAGCTGGGAAATTAGACATTTTTTCATATTTCTTTTCTAAAAATCCCGCGAAATTTTGTAGTTTTTCTGTTTCAAGTTCAGACAAAACAATGGCTGAATTTTTTACAGGATTTTTTTCTGGGTGAATTACACTTAAATACCCAATTTTATTCTTTCCGCCAACCAAAATATCAGCACAACGATGTGGATGACAAAATTTCGCGGGATTTTCGCTTGGTTGAAATTCCACTTTTTCTAATCCTAATAAATCAAATAATTCTAGTAAATGTTTTTTTAATTCATAAAACATTTTTTCGGTATCACCCTTTAATCTCGCGGAAAATAAAGCTAGTTTGGCTATTTCATTGGTTGGAGCGTGATAAGTTTTTCCTAATTCAAAGAAATTAACCTCGCCGTGAGCACGCAATTCTGGTTTTAAATGTCGGACAAAATTAGAAATTAATGTTTGTCGTAAAAATTTACATTCATCATTGCTAGGATTATCAATTTGGACATATGCGGCTTCTTTTTCCGTAAATTTATAATCGTCTGGACCAACAAAAGAGGAATGATAAACTTCCATAAACCCTTTGGTTGCTAAAATCCCGCGAATTTTCCAGTCTTGTTTGCGTAATTCATTTTTCCGCGGAGGAATAATCGGCAAAACAGGTAAAGACGATTCTATATTAGAAAAACCGTACAAGCGAACTACTTCTTCTACTAAATCTTCAGCAATCTCTACATCTTTAGTTGCTCGCCAAGAGGGGATTTCTACTTTCCAGTTTTTATCAACCATAAATCCCAGTGATTCTAAATTTTTGCGAATTTCGTCATCACTAATTTTTAAACCAGAAATTTGTCGTACGGAATCAGGGTTTAATAATATTTTTTTTACGGGATTTTTTTGTGGATACTCATCAGTAATTCCTGTTTCCAGTTTAGCTTGCGGACAAACCTCCTGGACCATTTTTATCGCTTTTAAAAGTGCCGGTAAGCATTGTTCGGGATCAAGAGATTTCTCATATCGCATGGAACTTTCTGAACGCAATCCCAGTCTTTGGCTAGTTTTGCGGACACTTGTCGGACAAAAATTCGCGGATTCAAAAATTATTTCGGTAGTATTTTCAGTTACAGCTGATTCTAGTCCGCCCATAATTCCGGCGATGGAAAGTACTTTTTCTTCATCGGCAATAACAATATCATCATTAGTTAATTTGTATTCTTCACCATCTAAAGCGACAATTTTTTCCCCATCTTTTGCCTGACGAACGATTATTTTCCCGCGAATTTTTGACGCATCAAAAACATGCATCGGTTGTCCTAATCCTAATAAATTTAAATTAGTAATATCCACCATATTGGAAATAGCGCGAGTGTCTAAGTTTTCCAACCGAATCTGGGTTTCATAGCTTGACGGTTCAACTTTTAGACCACTCATTCGGGCTGAACAAAACCGCCGACAATTTTTAGTCTGAATATCAACTTTCACACTTGCATCAGTCCCGAAATTTTTCGCGGGATTTTTTGTTTCTAAATTAAATTTATCCAAAGTTTTTCGCCCAAAGATTGCTGACAATTCACGGGCAATTCCGCGATGTCCCATTAAATCTGGACGATGAGTTAAAGATTTATTATCAACATCAATTATTTGGTCAGAAAATCCCGCGAAAATTTCTGTGGCAGTTTTTCCAACCAATTTTTCATCACTCAGACGAATAAATCCGTCATTTTTCATACCAAGTTCTTGGTTAGTGCAAACCATTCCTTCCGATTTTTCGCCACGAATTTCAGAGTCTTTAATCTCAATTCCGCTGGCTAATTTTGCTCCATCTATTGCCACTAAATATATTTCGCCTTCATTTAAAGGAAAAACTTGGCCAAAGATAATTTGCTTTTTCCCTAATTTTCCAAAATCAAAAATACCAATATTTAGTTTAGTACTTTGTGGATGTTTTTTCGCGGAAACTAGTTTACCAGCTATAACTTTCTCAAAATTCGCGGATTTTTCCATAACTTCTTCTACTTCACAAGTATGCAAAGTGAGTTTTTCCGCGATTTCCTCAGCAGAAATACCTTTTAAATCTACAAATTCTCGCAGCCAATTTACAGAAAGTTTCATCAGTATTTATTTACTGACAAATTGTAGAAAAATCCCGCGAAAAATCAAAAAAGTTGTAATTTATCGTTTTTGTTCAGTTG
>CAZMOH010000059.1:3045-5144 GCA_964567875.1 uncultured Candidatus Peribacteria bacterium
AGGAACAGATAAGCCATCTTCAAGATGTTTTTTTAAATTAATAAGTTGTTCTTTTTGTGAAGCAGACCTTTTGTCTATGGGGATTTTTTCTATATTATGAATTAGTTCTTTTATTCGAAAAAAATCTAGATCATCTGGGCCTAGGTTTATTCCTGAAAATGGATTATGGGAGAAGTCAGATGGAAAATTATCATAGCTAACATAATGTTGGTCACTATCGTGAAAACTATATCCTGCTAAACTTAAATATTCTTTTTTACTCATTTCTTCAAAAATAAAATATTTTTTCAGTTTTTGCAAGTTTTTTTGGTATTTTTTAAAAATTTCGCGGGATTTTATAAAATTCCCGCAAACGCTTTTTCCATTGGGCAGTTTTTTTCATCAAAAAGAATTTTTCCTTTTTGGATACGAATGACACGTGGGTTCATAGCTGAAACCAAAGCAATGTCATGAGTGGAAAGAATAATAGTCAATCCTCGTTCGTCATGAAGTTTTTTAAAAAGACTCCCAATTTCCCGCGAATTTTTGGGATCCAAATTTCCAGTTGGCTCATCAGCGATTAAAATTTTTGGATTATGAACTAGAGCACGAGCAATTGCCACTCGTTGTTTTTCTCCTCCAGATAAAACAGCTGGAAATTCGTCTTTTTTATTTTCTAAACCAACGATTTTTAAAAGTTCGGGAATTTTTCGCGGGATTTCTTGTTCTTCGCCACAAACTTCCAAAGCATAAGAAATATTTTGCCAAACAGTTTTTCCCGGTAACAGTCTAATATCTTGAAAAACAACTCCAATTTGACGACGATATTTCTGTAAACTTTTTAGATTAAGTTCATTTAAAGAGATATCATCAAGTAAAATTTGTCCATCAGTCGGTTTTTTTTCGCCAATCAATAATTTGAAAATAGATGATTTACCTGCACCAGATTCTCCTAAAATTGTTATCAATTCCCCAGGCATAATTGTAAAACTAATATTTCGTAAAATTTCGGTTTTATCTATCGCTAGCGAAACATTTTTAAATTGGAGCATTTTTTGTTTTTGTTTACGAGAATTATAAACAATTTTTGGGGAAATCAAAATCTCGCGAAATTTTTTCTAATTTAGTAAACAATCTCTAACTTAGTAAATAAAGTGGATAGTTTTTAATTATTATTCCATTCTGCTAATAATTCTTGCATTTTTTCGCGGGATTTTACTGCAAAATCTTCTGCATTTCCCGCATAAAGGACCGCTCGGCTAACCGGAACTAAAACTCCAATTCCGTTTACTTGCACCGCTTTTATCGCTTCAATGGAACCACCTTGAGCACCAACTCCCGGACAAAGAAACCAGGCGTGTGGCATTTCTTCGCGGAAAAATTTCAAAAATTCTGGTTCAATAGTTGCTCCAATCACCGCTCCAACCCCAGCTAAAAGATTTTTTTCGGACTGTGTTGTGATATTCCATTCTTCAACCTTTTCGGCAATTTTTCGCGACATTTCAAAATCTCCTCCTTGAAACTCTTTAGCAGAAGGATTTGATGTTCGTACCAAAACAAAAATCCCGCGAGAATTTTCTTCACATTTTTTCACAAACGGCATAATTCCGTCTGTTCCGAGGAGGGGGTTAACTGTTAAACAATCCGCAGAAAGTGGGCCATTTCCTAAATATGCTTCCGCGTAAGCTTCGCAAGTTGAGCCAATGTCACCGCGTTTTCCGTCAATCATGGTGATTAGTTCTAATTCTTTCGCGAGTCTTAAAAGAATTTCTACCGCTTTAATTCCTTCCGCTCCAAATTGTTCAAAATACGCCATTTGTATTTTTATTCCACAAATTAAATCGTGAGTAGCTTTCATTACTTCAATACAAAATTGCAAAGCTCCTTCGGCATTTTTTTCAATTCCAGCTGGAAATTTCGCGGGATTTGGATCAAGTCCGAGCATAAAGCAAGACTTCTTTTTTCGCACAGCCGATTCTAGTTTTTCAGAGAAATTCATCGTGGGTAATTATAATAATTTTTTATATTTTTGGAAATTTCGCGGGATTTGGATCAAGTCCGAGCATAAAGCAAGACTTCTTTTTTCGCACAGCCGATTCTAGTTTTTCAGAGAAATTCAT
>CAZMOH010000060.1:0-5118 GCA_964567875.1 uncultured Candidatus Peribacteria bacterium
AGTGAGAAAGTTAAAAAAAGAAATTTCTAAAACGGAAGCCACAACTAAAACAAAACCTGAGAAAAAAACAACAAAAAAAGAAAGTATTAAAATAGATGAATCTTTAATAAAACTAGAAAAAGGAAAACAAGTAACCATAAATGGTGAAGTATTAAAAAAAGGAGATCATGTTGCTATGAAATTAAAAAATAATGATTATGAAATTTATGAAATAAAAAATATAAATGATAAAAGTATTCGTTTTATAAGGGACAGTGGAGAGAAAACTATAAAAGTTTCTGATTTACAAAATCTTATAAAGGAAAAGAAATTATTAAATCCCAAAGAATATGACAAAATATAAATTCTAAAATCCCGCGAAATTTTATTAAAAGAGCGACTGCGTCGCTCTTTTTTTATTTAAATTTCTAAATTCTATTTTTCAAAAACAATAATTCCTACTTTATCACCAAAAATAGCGAGATTATTTTCTAATTCGCGGAGACTAGTTTCTCCTAATTTTACCAGGAGAATAGGCGTGTCTGGTGCAGTTAAAGAATTTGGATTATAGATTTCAAAAAATTTCCCCGCCGTGGCAAAAGTACTGATAAGTCGCGGGTTTTCAAAACTTTGTAAAAATAAATTTAATTGTCGCTCATCATGAGTTCCTAGTTTTTCTGCAACTTGATAAGTAGGACTTTTAACAAAGATTTCTTTAATTTGTGAGATAAATGAAACCTTTCCGCGCCAACTTTCTGCTAAGTAAATTCCAAATCCCGCGAAAAAAAGTGCCAAAATAAAAGCGGTTAACCAAAGCCAAGATTTTGGTATTTTTAACGGTTCAATATAAATCTGGGGGTCACTTATTTTTAAGGGCACAGCTGAATCTTCATTAATTCTATCAATCGTTTCTTGTAAAACTTTACTCAAAGATTCCGCAATTTTTCGTGAGTTTTTGGCTTCCTTCCCCCACAATTTCAACGTCCAAAAAACGTTTAATCTATTTTGTTTTCTCGCGGAAATTTTTTTCTTTAATTTGGGAATTTTAATTCCAGCTTCATCTTGAATTTTTTCTAAAAAATTAGGATCTTTGGCCCAACCAGCAATCGTTTCTGCCACTCTCTCCGCACTTTCTACTCCGTCGTTGGTAAAACTTTTTCCTTCTACAGCAACGGGTTTAGCTGTAAAAAAAACAGTTGTTTTTTCAACTGTTGGCAAAAATCCCGCGAAAAAATAAAGCATCACGCTTAGAATTACCCAGAGCACAAGAAACAGCCATTTTTTTCGTTTAAGTGGAGAAAGTGATTCTAGGAAAGTCATTTTATAATTTTTAAAAATCTTGTTTATTCTAAAGATTGCTATTTAATCAGTCAAAGAAATCAAAATTTCGCGGGATTTTAAATCCTCGGTAGAGGAATTTTATCAGCTAAAACTTTTTTTCTACCTCGTCCCTCATTTTCCCATTTTTCCAAAAATTCAGGAGTAACTTCTGGGGTTGGATAATTCCCATCAAAAACCCCTGTATGAAATCCATCAACATCAGGATTTCCCGCCTTAGCCGCTGCAATTAAATCTGGAACTGTTTGGTAAAATAATTCGTCTGCTCCAATCGCTTTGCAAATTTCTTCTTCCGTTAAATTGTTCGCGATTAATTCCACTTTAGTTGGAATATCTACTCCATAAACATCGGGATAACGAACTGGTGGCGCCCCAACTGCTACATAGACTTTTTTGGCCCCAGCTTTACGACACATATCAATTATTTGTTTCATCGTGTTCCCACGAACTATAGAATCATCAACCAGCAATATGTTTCTGTTTCTAAATTCCAGCTCAATTGTATTTAATTTTTGGCGAATAGATTTTTTTCGCATTTCCTGTCCAGGCATGATAAAAGTTCGTCCAACATACCTATTTTTAACTAATCCTTCACGATATTTAACCCCAATTTCCTTAGAAATTCTAATAGCTAAAGGCCGACTGGAATCGGGCACTGGCATCACTGTATCTATTTCTAAATTTTTCGCGAGAATTTGTTTAGCCAAATAGTCTCCCATTCGTAAACGGGTTTTATAAACTGAAATTTTGTTTAACATTGAATCAGGCCGAGCCAAATAAACATATTCAAAAATACATGGATAAAGCTTCCCAGCCACACATTTCCGCGAAATTAATTCATTTTTTTCAGTGATTAAAATCGCTTCCCCTGGTTCTACATCACGAACAACCTTGAATCCTAAAGTTTTAAAAGCAATATCTTCGGAAGCAAACATCCATTCAGTTCCTTTAGTTGTTTCTTTTTTCCCAAGTAGGAGCGGACGAATTCCGTATGGATCACGAAAAGCAAATAATCCCACTTGATCAATAATTGTGATCACAGAATAAGCTCCTGTAATTGTTTTCATAGTTTCAGTAGTTGCTTCAAAAACAACATCTTGAGGGTCTTTTTTTCGCGGGTTTTTCTTTATAATTTGATAAATGTTATCGGCAAAAACATTTAACAAAACCTCAGTATCAGATTCTGTTGTTAGGTGACGATAATATTTATTTTTTAAGTTTTCGCGAAGTTTATCAGCATTTGTAAGATTACCATTATGAATCAGATAAATTCCAAATGGAGAATTAACAAAAAATGGTTGAGCTTCTTCTAGACGATTAAAACTTCCAGCAGTTGTATAACGACAATGTCCCATGGCTACACTCCCTCGTAAAGCACAAATATCATCTTGATCAAAAGCATCACGAATCAATCCAAATCCACGTCGTTCAGAAAAATGTTTACCATCAAAAGAAACCAACCCCGCTGAATCCTGTCCGCGGTGTTGAAGCATCAACAATCCGTCATAAGCATCAAGAATTGCATCCTGATCTATTTTAGCAAGCCCAATAATTCCGCACATAATTGTGGATTAGAAACGGGATTCTAGAATACAAAGAAAAATATAAAAATCAACTAATTCCGCGAAATTTTAAATAAAAAGTAATTTAATATTGGTTTTTAAAAATATCTAAAAATATCAGAAAATTTCGCGGGATTTTGTAGAATTTGCCAAAAAAAACTAAATGAATAAAATTTTCGCGGTTTTTTATTAAAAAGGTTTTTATATCCTTAAAACAAACGAAATGACACACTATAAACGAAATATCCGCTTCTTGCTTTTTCTGATTGTACCAATTTTAACTTTCCTTTTGGGCTGGACATTAAATCAACAACAACAAAAAGAGGTTGAGTTTGGCATTAGTAGTAAAAGAATAGAAAATCCCGCGAAAAAAGAGAGCATTTTAGATAAAATTAGATTAAAAAGAAAAAGCGATCCTAAAAATGTTGACCTAAGTCCACTTTGGGAAGCTTGGAACACTTTAGAATCTAATTTTTTGTATAAAGATAGATTTTCGGACAAAAAACAACTTTATGGTGCTATAAAAGGGTTAGTTGCCTCTGTTAATGATCCTTATACTGTTTTTATGACACCAGAAGAAACCGCGAAATTTGAAAAATCTATGAGTGATGAAGTCTTCACCGGAATTGGTGCAGAAATTGCTGTGAAACACGGAACATTGACTGTTGTTGCTCCACTCAAAGGTTCTCCGGCCGAATTAGCTGGACTGAAAGCTGGAGATAAGATTTTCACAATTGATAAGGAACCCAGCCTAGAAATGTCTGCTGAAGAAGCAGTTACAAAAATTCGCGGACCAAAAGGAGAACCAGTTGTGCTGGAGGTTTTACGCGAAGGAGAAGACAAACCTGTTAAAATTACTATTGTACGTGATGATATTGTTAGTAAAAGTTTGAATTGGCAAGAAGATGATGGAATTATTACTATGGAAATAACTCAATTTGGAGAAGATCTAGCCGATAATTTTGCTAAAGCAGTTCCTGAAATTCTGTTGAAAAAACCGCGAGCAATGATTATTGATTTACGAAATAATGGTGGTGGTCTTTTGGATACAAGTGTTCGTTTGATGAATGAGTTTTTTGATAAAAAAGTTTTAGTAACAACTAAGGGGCGGAAAGTTGGCGAAACTGGAGATTTAGAAAGTGATAATGGAGGAGCTTTTTTAGATATTCCAGTTATTATTTTAGTAAATAAAGGAACGGCTTCAGCTAGTGAAATTTTCGCGGGAGCTTTCCAAGATCATAATCGCGGAATTATCATTGGAGAAAACACTTTCGGAAAAGGAGTCGTTCAAAATTTAATTCCTCTCTCCAACGGGGCAACTTTAAAAGTAACAATTGCCGAGTGGCTAACACCAAAAGGTCGCTCTATTAATGAAAAAGGAATAACTCCTGATGTTGAAGCTGTTCAAACTTTTGAAGATTATGAAAATGATTTAGATCCAGTGATGGACAAAGCTTTTAATATCTTAAACACGCCTGGAGAGTATGAGAAAATTCTAGCGGAATCAGCAAAAAAAGCTGACAAATCCCGCGAAATTAGCGAAAATAAAACTGATGAAAAGCTTGATGATAAAACTGATTCAAAAGATTTACAAGAAAATACAGAAGTTCCTACTAATAATGAGGCCGGAAACAATAGCGAAAAACAAGAAACTAGTGAGGAAAAAAATGAATAAAAATCCCGCGAAATCTGTCGGAGAAAAAAAGAAAGGAAAAATATTTTTCATATCTGGTCCATCTGGTGTAGGCAAAGGAACTCTTATATCTGCTTTGCGTCAAAGACATCCCAACTGGGTCTTCCCACCTAGTTGCACCACGCGCCAACCACGAAAGGGAGAAAAAGATGGGGAAACCTATTACTTTATTTCACGAGAAAAATTTCGCGAAAAAATTGAGGCTGGCGATTTTTTAGAATACGCTGAAGTTCATCACGGTAATTTATACGGGACTTTACGCGAAAAACTTTTAAATCCCGCGAAAAATGGAAAAATTGTTATTCGTGAGTTTGACGTGCAGGGATTTGATCAAGCTCGAAAAAAACTTAAACGAGAAGATTATGTTTCCATTTTTTTACAAACAGAAGGTGGTATAGATGAACTTATAAAAAGAATTACGAAGCGTTCCCCTATTTCTGAGGAAGAATTATCTAGACGCCTTAAATCAATGAAAAATGAATTTGCACACGCTAAATTATATGATTACATAGTTTTTTCGCGGGAAAATAAAATTTTAGAAATGGT
>CAZMOH010000061.1:0-4630 GCA_964567875.1 uncultured Candidatus Peribacteria bacterium
GATTTCGCGGGATTTTTTCCTTATCATAAACAAACTTTTTTGATTCTTCTTTCACGCTGTTATTTTAAATGATTGCAATAGAAAAGTTAAAAATTCCCGCGAATTTTCCAATATTTTGCTTTTTTTTGCGGAGAAATATAAAATTCCCGCGAAATTAAGTTTATTATTTATGGATAAGACTAAAAAACGAATAATTAAAGAAGAACAACAATTTAAACAGGCAAAAAGAGATTTAGAGAGGATTGTGACGATTTTTGACCAAGTAGGATTTAGCGAGTTTGTGATGTATTTAAAATCTCCACGAAGAATTATTATGTGGAATTTTATTGCTGGAGTTTTTAAAGGATTGGGAGTTGTGGTTGGAATGACTATTGTGGTAGCTTTATTAGTTTGGATAATGAGCAAAATGGTAGATTTCCCGTTAATTGGGGAATATTTCCAAAAAGTTTTAGAGATTTTACAAAATGCTGTTCCTCAGAATGTTAAATAATTGATGAATGCTCAAATAATTCGGTTTCTAATATTTTTTGTCGCGATTTTGACAGCCCTTTTGCGTTATTCAATTTTTGCTTATATATTGTTGTCTTGGTTTCCACACGGATTTCCAAAATTTCGCGGGATTTTAGCTCAAATTGTAGAACCACTTTTACGGCCATTTGATTTTCTAAAAATAGGAAATCTAAGTTTTTCGGCAATTATTGTTTTTTTGTTAGTAGATTATTTAGGCGGATTTATAGTCCAAAAACTAGGAGAGCTTTTATAAAGAAGAAATATTTTTTGCTAATTTTTTTATTCTTATTTTTTAAAATTCCCGCGAAAATTTTTTCTTAAACTAAGAAAAGCTGGCACCAAAATTAGACAAAGAACTGTTGATAAAATCATTCCATAAACAATTGCAAAGCCTAGTCCGCCCCAGAACTCGTCAGATAAAGCCAGCGGAATCATTCCTACAACGGTGGTAATAGAAGTTAAGAAAATTGGTTGTAATCGTGCTTTTCCAGCTTCAACATTAGCTGCAATCCATGAAAGTCCACGCTTTGTATTAAAGTTTATGCGATCAATTAAAACAATGGCATCGTTCACAATAATTCCCGCTAAAGCAACAATTCCAATCATGGTGGGGAAAGTTATTGTGGTTTGACTAATCCAAAATCCCGCGAAAACACCAGTCAGCGAAAGTGGAATTAGTAATAAAGTTGTTAAAGCTTGGGTGAACGAATTAAATTCTGTCAACAGAGCAATTAAAATTAACAACATTGCCACACCCATTGAAAATAAAGCTTGTTTCATCAATTTATTTCCTTCTTCCGAGTCTCCGCCCATTTCAATTCTTTCACCTTTTTGTATATCAAGGTTAGCAATAATTTCGCGGATTTTTCCTGCAATAAGAGAAACCGGAATTTTCTTTTTCATATCTGCACGGACGGTGATAAGTCGCTTGCCATCACGATGATCCAGGCGAGAGAATTTAGAAGTCAGAGTAGGTGAAGCAACCTGTTGTAAAGTAATAAAATCCCGCGAAATTTTGGTTTTAAGAGGAATTTGATTTAAAAAATCCAAGGAACGTGGATCACGCCACTGCTTATCACCAACCCAGTCAATTCGGACATTTACATCAATAGTTTTATCATTTTCATTAACTTTCATAGCTGTTACACCATTCACAGCGGCTCGTAAGGATTCCAAAACTTGGGCGGGAGTTAGTCCATATTTCGCAAGTTTATCGCGATCAAAATGCCAAACCATTTGCATTGTTTTTTCTGCAGAAGTATCGCGGACATTGATTGGACCGTCTAGTTTGGAAATTTCTGATTTCAGTTTTTTCGCGAGTTTCTCTAAATGTTCAAATTCGTCACCAAATAACCTAATTTCTAATTTTGCGCCAACGGGTGGACCTTTAGCGATATCGGTAAAAGTTGCTTCAACATGAGCAGGAATAACTTTTTTTAATTCTTTTTCAATAATTGGTCTAATTTCATAAGACTTAATTTCGCGGGATTCTGTTGGTGTTAAATTTACCGTTAGTCCTAAAATATTTTCTTTAGCTGAATTTCCAGCGTTTCCTGAGGTAGCACGACCAATTGCCTGTGACGCCCCAACTGTAAAAACAAAGTTTTTGAGCCAGACTTCGCCATTTTTTTGTGGTCCTAAAAACTCGCGAAGTTTTTTCGTTAGCGGTTCCATTAGCTTTTTAGTTTCGTCTAAGTTGGTTCCCTCGGGGAATTTAAAATCTGCAGTAAAGAAAGTATTATCTGTGGTCGGAAAAACTTCAATTGGCACTTGCTTAGTTATTACCAAACCAAAAGAGGCGAGAAAAGCTACAATACTTATCAAAATTGTTAGAATAATTGACCATTTTTTCGCGAGAATTTTTCCCATAAAATTTCCGTACCAATTTTGGATTTTTTGAAGAATTTTTTGTTCGCGACGCTTTTGTGGTGGAAATTTCGCGAAAAAAACTTTGGCTACTGCTGGCAGAATCAACAAGGAAATAAATAGGGCGGAAGTTAGTGTAATACTGACAGTAATTGGAATAACCGAAATAAATTGCCCCGAAATTCCCGTAATAAAAACTAGCATCGGCAGAAATGCAAAAACCGTTGTTGCCGTTCCCGCGATAAGTGGCCAGCGGAAAGTTTTTAAAGTTTTAATCGCTGCCTCGTGTGGAGATAATTTTTTGTCATTGATGTTTTCAGACATTCCTTCCACAATAACGATGGCGTTATCAACAAGTAGCCCCATAGCTAAAACTAGCGAAAAAAGAGAAACTCCGTTAAAAGTCATCCCCATTGCGTTTAGAGCAATGATAGTCGTTAACAAAGTTAGTGGAATAACAATTCCAGCCAAAAGGGCTTCGCGCCAACCGACAAAAATCAGCATCACAATCATTATCAAAACCAGAGTTTGCAGTCCTGATTTCGTCAAAACATCTAAACTTCTTTTTATTTCATCCCCGCGGTTAAAAATCACATTCGTTTTTAAACCTTTTGGCAAAATCCCGCGAATTTTTAAGTCTTCCACTTTTGATAACAAATTTCCCACAATTTTGATTACATTTCCCCGAGAAGCAGATTTTATAATATTTATCAAAACTGTTGGCTGAGCTTTTTCCTCGTTATCAGAAAAGTAAGTTTCTACTTTAAATTTCGCGAATTCTCGGCGAACTTCGCCCAAATCCGCAATTTTTACAATCCCGTTTGGCCCACTTTTAACTGGCAAATCCATAATTTCACTTGCTGTTTTAACTTCCGCGCGAGCTGTCACCTCAACCGTTTGACCATCCACATTAACTACTCCCAACGGCAAATCGTGATGTTGTGCGCGGAGAGTTTGCACAACTTCACTAACTGAAATTCCATGGGCCTCTAATTTCGCGGGATTTAGCACGACATGAAACTCATCCGTCGGAGCACCAACTACATTGACATCTTTCACTTTTGGCACGCTCGCAAATTCGTCTTCCAAAATTTCCGCGAAATTTTTCAATTCCGACCACGAATAATCTCCCGAGATTACCATTTTTATTACTGGCACATCGGAAATAGAAACTTCACTAATTTCTGGCGAATTTGGCAAAGTGTCAGGCAAATCTCGCTCTACATCATTTATTTTGTCGCGAAGTTTTTGAATCATCTCCGTTTTGTCCGCCTCAACCTCAAATTCTACCACGACTATTGAAATATTTGAGGCGGAAGTGGAAGTATATTTTTTCACATTTTCCAGAGATTTTATTTCTTTTTCTATTTTATCCGTCACTAATTTTTCCATATCAGCGGGCGATGCTCCTGGCCAGACGGTTGTCACTGTCGCCATCGGAATATCAATTGTTGGTTCAATTTCTCGCGGGATTTCCCCGAAAGCAATCACTCCGGCAATTAAAATAAAAATCAGCAACAAAATTGTCACCCGAAATTTATCAATGAAGAATGTCCAGAAAGCGGAGAGAGTGTTTTTCATTTATTTCGCGGGAGTTATCTATTTCTTATTTCAATTTCTGTATAAGGAATTAATTCTTTTTTTGCAGATTTATTTACAGGAAATAATCCTTTTTCCATTTTACTCCAAAATCCATTATTATATGGTGAGTATCGAGTATCTGTTGGATTTTTTTTGAAATTTTTTGCCAATTCTTCTAATTTCGAGAGAACTTGTTCGTCTGGAATTAAAATTTTAATAAGAGTGAAATCTGAATGATCTTTTGGTGTGCATGCAATTAAAAAAGTTGCATATAAGTATTTTATGTTTGAATTTGTAGAAAGTTGAATACACTTTTTTATTCCTGTAGATGCATCATTAGTTTTTCCTTCTATAAAATCTATTTTAGATAATCCATAAATTCCGTATAAATCTCGCGGATTTATTTTTAAAATTTCTTGAAAGAACTTGCGAGCTTCTTCGTTATTACCTTCGGCTAAATAACTTTGGCCCATTCCGTTTAATCCGTATAAATCTCGCGGATTTATGTCTAACTTCTCTTGAAAGAACTTGCGAGCTTCTTCATTATTACCTTCGGCTAAATAACTTTGTCCCATTCCGTTTAATCCGTATAAATTTCGCGGACTTATTTTTAAAATTTCTTGAAAGAACTTGCGAGCTTCTTCATTATTACCTTCGGCTAAATAACTTTGTC
>CAZMOH010000061.1:4730-5112 GCA_964567875.1 uncultured Candidatus Peribacteria bacterium
CCATTCCGTTTAATCCGTGTAAATTTCGCGGACTTATGTCTAACTTCTTTTGAAAGAACTTGCGAGCTTCTTCATTATTACCTTTTTTCAAATAGATGTTTCCAAGAATGTCTATAAAAAACAAGTTTTCCTTATATTTATCTTGGCCAAGAAGGTGTTGCAGTATTTCTTTTTTAAAATAAGTAGAAATTCCTTTTATGTACCTTGTTATTTCTCCAGGAGAATTCATATTTTCTACTACTTGAATGTGTTCTTTTAATTTATTCATAATTATTATTTTATTTAATCTCTACTAAATCTCCCGCATTCACGCGATTGCGATATTTCACCAAAATTTCGCGGGATTTTAGTCCACCCAGAATTTCTACCGCATTGGAGATAA
>CAZMOH010000062.1:0-4665 GCA_964567875.1 uncultured Candidatus Peribacteria bacterium
CGCAAGATTTCGCCTTCGGCAGATAGGAATTTGGTAAAGACTAGGAGCGCTCGCTAGCGCTCTCGCTCCGCCGAACAGTTAAAAAAATACAACAAAAATGTTATTTAACTTCGGCTAATCTTTGTCGTAAGACTTCAACCTCAACCCCTAATTCTTCCCATTTCTCAAATTCCCGCGAAATTTTGAGCTGAATTTGTTCGGCTTCAATTCCTAGTGTTTCCAGTTTTAAACGATTTCCCTGCCGTGAAGCAATGTGTATTTTCTCTCGGTTTTCCGCTTGTTGTTTCTCTAATTCGGAAATTTTATCTTCAATTTTTTGCAATTCTCGTTCCAGTTTTCGTACAGATTTTTGAAGTTCTTTTTTTTCATTATAAGTTAATTTTTTCGCGGGATTTTCTACCCTCACCCCAGCCCTCTCCCCGGAGGAGAGGGAGTTATCTGATTCGGACTTAAAACCTTTTTTCGCGAGAAAATCCTGATACGAACCATTCCAAACAAAAACTTCGTCCTCATCAAAAACAATTAATTTTTTCGCGATTTTTTGTAAAAAATTCTCGTTATGAGAAACCGCTAACACCGCTCCAGAATAATTTTGAATTGCGGAAATTAAAGCTTCCACAGATTCGTAATCAAGGTGATTAGTCGGTTCATCAAGCAAAAGAATATTAGTTCTTTTTAACAAAATCTTCCCTAAATTAACGCGCGCTTTTTCCCCTCCAGATAAAACAGCCACCTTTTTTTTCGCGAGATCTCCAGTAAAAAGTAAGCTTCCCGCAATATTACGAATTTCTTGTTCGGTTTTACTTTTATCCTCATGTAAAGCTTCTAAAATAGTTTTTTGTGGATCAAGATTATCAATATTAGATTGCCCAAAATATCCTTGAAGAAGGGCTTTGTTTTTTTTCAAAACTCCGGCCGTTGGAGATAAAAATCCCGCGAAAATTTTGAGTAAAGTAGTTTTCCCTTTACCGTTTGCTCCGATAATTGCGACTTTTTCACCAGGGAAAACTTCCAGAGAAACTTTTTTCAAAAGATCTTCGTTTTCCTGATAACCAAAAGACAAATTTCGAGCTTCCAAAACCTTCGCTCCATTGAAATTCCACTCTGGAAAATGAAACTTAATTGGTTTAATTTTAGGCAAGGGTTGAATCCTTTCCTTTTTTGCGAGCATTTTTATTCGCGATTGAACTAAACCGGCGGAACGGGCTCCAGCTCGAAACTCACGAATAAATTTTTCCTGTTTTTTTAGTTCTTTCAGCTGTTTAAGTCGTGTTTTTTCGTGAATATCTTCTTCAAGGGCGATCTGTTCGTAAATTTTCGCGGGGTTTCCACGGATTTTTTTAAATTTCTGGCGATGAATTATCATATTGTGAGTCATAGCTCGCGCCAGAAACTCGTGATCATGACTAATACAAAGAACTTCTCCTGACCATTTTTTTAAAAAACTTTCTAACCAACGAATTGCTAAAATATCTAAATAATTTGTCGGCTCATCGAGAAGGAGTAAATCTGGTTCCGAAAGTAAAAGTTGTGCTAATTTAATTCTAATTTGAAAACCGCCAGAAAATTTCGCGGGATTTTCGCGGAAATTTTCTTTATTAAATCCTAATCCATACAGAATTTTTTCGGCTTTCCAGCGGTTATGCTCTTCGTTTGGTGGTAAAATTTGAGCAACTTCTTCTAAGACAGAATCCCGCGAAAATTTTAAATGTTGTTCCAGTTTCCCAATTCGGTAGTGTTCAGGATAAGTTATTTGTCCGTCGTCAGGATTATCTTCACCCAAAATCAAACGAAAAAGTGTGGATTTTCCGCACCCATTTCGGCCGATAATTCCTACTCGTTCCTTACGGTTTAGCTGAAAACTTGCTTCCGAAAAAAGTTTATGTGGACCAAAAGATTTTGTGATATTAGTACAGAAAAGCATCGTCCGCAGTTTAAAGATTTAGATGAAGATAACAAGATAGGAAAATTTCGCGAGATTTTTATTTGACAAAATTCTTTTTTTAGTTTAAAAATTTATTGAAAAATAATAATTTTATTACAAATGAATAAAAAACTATCATTATTAGCAGCAGGAGTGATTCTTGCATCTCTATCTGTAAATGCTAAAAATAATGCAGAAACTGGAAATGATAAAAATAATGCAAAAAATCCCGCGAAATTTTCAGATAAAGTGGAGAAAATTATAACTCAAGCTCCTAAAAAACAACAAGATGAAAAAGTATTAGATTTATCTAAATATTTTCAGGTTAAAATAAGGAAACAAGTTGATACTCTGAAAAAAGGTGATCCAGAACTAGTTCCAGCAAATTTAGATGATTTATTGAAAATCTCAGATAAAATTAGTGAAATTTTGCAAAATTACTCTAAATTTAGTTTAGAAAAAGATATTACTAAAGAGCAAGGAGAAGAAATCCTAAATAAAACTAATTCTTTTTTAAAAGATTTAATTGAACAACAACGCCAATTAGATGATTTTTTCGCGAGAGATTTGGAAAACAATCCTCGCAACACAAATTTAGCAATAGAAATATCTAATTATTTAGCCGATGTCGTAATAAAATTAAAGGAAATGACCAGTTTTGCTAAAGAAGCTAAAAAGGATTTGTTTTCTCATAAAGATTTATCTGGACCAGGAATATCCCTAAAAGAAAATAGTAAACTATATGGTAATTTAGGAGTCTTTACAGCTGTTGATCCTGATAATAAGGATAACATTTTTAAGAAAATTCCAGAGAATTTTACAAGAACAAGTGGCGCCTATAAGGAATTATTAAAAATTAAAAAAGATTTAAATAAAATAATTAAAGATTTAAATAAGGAATTAGCAAAGCCAAATAAAAAAGAAAATTTGAATGAAATATATAAATTAAGGTTAGAATATCTAACTAAATTAAATGAGTTTACCGCGAAAAAATATGAAATATTATCAGAAAAAATTCCAAAAGATATAGCTAAAATAGTGAATGATGCTCTTGATTATTTAAATCAGAAAAACAAAAAAAACAAAGATAATCTCAATGAGTATAAAAAACTTAGAGAAGAAGTATTGAAATTAATATCAAGTGAGTCTAATTTTTTAGAACCAGGATTGACTGGAGATCCCTATAATTTACAAGAAGCTCTAAATAAAAATGATTTAGACGAAGTTGTTAACATTCTAGTTGCTTATTTAAAAGAAAACAGAGTTTTATTGAAATACAAAACAGATGATTTTGGAGAAATTTTTCGCGGGAAATTTAAAAAAGGACAAGTTCCTACTTTTGAATCTTTTGAAGAAGCCTTAAAGACCTTAAAATCAAGCCAGCAAAAGGAGATTCACAAAAAATTAGAAGAGCTAAGAAAATCAATAGAGTTGATGGAAAAAGCTGGTGAAGAAGTTGATGAAAATATTTTAGAAAAACTCAAAGAAGATTATTTAGAGGCAATAAATCAAACTATTTATTATTTAAATGCGGAAAATTTGTTCAATAAAATTCTAAAAGAATTATCTGGAAGGATTAAAAATTTAGGTAAAAATCAAAACAATTTAGATTTAGAAAAAGATCGAAGAAAAGAAAATTCTTTACAGAAGGCCTTTGAATTAGTTGGAATTGATTATTTGGTAGGAAAAAAAGAAATAGAAGACGAAGAATACAATAAACAACCACAAATCAGATATGATCTAGCAAAATTGATTAACGAAATTAAAATTAAAGAAAATACCATAAAAAAACTAGAATCAGATTTACAAAAATCCCGCGAAATTTTGGCAAAAGCAGGAATAAGTCCCGAAAAAGATAAAAATATTAAACAAAAGAAAGATCTTATTGAAAATTTAAAACAGAAATTATCAAGTTTAAAGATAGAACATAATAATAAGATCAGTGAATTAAGAAAATCTATTGAAGATGTTTTAAATATTTGGCAGGGATTTGAAAATAAAGACGGCAAAGTTTATAATGAACTATCAAAAAGAAATTTTGAAAATGATAAAAAAATAGAGGAATTGAAAAAATTAATAAAAGGAATTGAGAGTTCGCTAAAAGCAATGAAAACTGTTTATGATAAAAGTTGGGAACTAGACAACTATAATTTATTAAATATAAATAAAGATGAAGAATCTACAAAGAAAAATACTAAGGCAAATGCTAAAATTTTATTAGAATTAGAAAAAAGGTTGATAGCGAAAAAAGCAGAATTAGCTAGATTAGAGAAAGAATTAAAAGAAGGAGCGTTTACTTGGAAAACATTAGAAAGATTCATGACAAAGGTTGATAAAGAAGTTGATAAAGAAATAAAAGAGAATTTAAAATTACTTGAAAGAATAAAATAAAAAAAATCCCGCGAAATTTCGCGGGATTTTTTTTGATTTTTTATAAAAATATTTTTTATTTTACATAATGCCTTTTCCCCTTATAAATAAAGTATTTATTATCTTTTTTGTCTTTCTGTATTAAATATTTTTCACCGTTAATTACAGCAACTTCATATCCTGATTTAGTTTCTACCGTATAAGAAATAGATTCTTTATTTTCTGTTGTCTTTTCTGCTTGCCCTGTATTTGAAATTTCGCGGGATTTTTTGGTTGATGATGATGAAACTTTTTCATTGGAACCTTGTCCAGAATAATTTGTTACACAATTATTACATCTTCTTACATAAAAGTCTAATTTTATAATCTTT
>CAZMOH010000062.1:4675-5041 GCA_964567875.1 uncultured Candidatus Peribacteria bacterium
TGAAACTTTTTCATTGAAACCTTGTCCAGAATAATATTTCCTTTTTGTTACACAATTATTACATCTTCTTACATAAAAGTCTAATTTTATAATCTTTTCTCCATCAGTAGTTATTGGTCCCATTGTTACAAAACTTTTTTCTGGTAGATCTTTTATTTTTCTCAAAATAGAGCTAGAAAACATATTTGGGTTGTCCTGAGCAAAAGCTTTTATGTCATCCCCACTAGGAATTAATCTTTTGAATTGTTCCATTTTCTCTCGGTCAATTCCGTCACTAGCTTTTTCAATTTCCGCGGGATTTTGATTATGTTTATATGTAGTTTCAGTGTAAGTAGTCTCCTGGCTTGGATTTTTTACTTCTTGTTT
>CAZMOH010000063.1:0-4805 GCA_964567875.1 uncultured Candidatus Peribacteria bacterium
AAAATCCAAATATTATACCAGAAATCCCGCGAAATTTCAAATAAGTTTGATTATTCTCTAAAATTCCCGCGAAATTTTAGTCTAGTGGATTTCCACAGTACATTTGCGGAGTTTCGTAACTATAAACCGCTTCTTTAAATTGTTTCCCGCGGTCAATAAAATTTTTAAAAATATCATAACTGGGAGCAGCACAAGAAAGCAAACAAACTTTTTTCGCGGGAATTTTAGGAATTACTTTTTCTATAATTTCACCAAACCCCGCCCACTTTTTCACATCAATAAAATTCGTTACACCTACTTTGTCTATAGTTTTTAGCAAATTTTCGCGGGTTTCGGTCGGCATTATGACAACTAAAGTATTTAAATCATTCAGCCGTTTCAAAAGTTTGGTAAAATCTTGTTGTCGGTCTTGCCCGCCAAGTAAAATACAACCTAAATTTTCCGCGAAAAAATTCACACTGGCTAAGGTGGAATCAGGATTGGTAGAAATGGAATCATCATAAAATTTGATTCCTACTTTTTCCACAAAGAACTCCATTCGGTGCGGTAATCCCGCGAAATTCTGAGTAGTTTTTCGCCAAACATCTTCTATTTTTACGGAATTATCTTTCAGCACTGAATGATTGAAAATAATTTCAGCTAATTTTCTCACTGCTCCGAAATTGTCTAACCAGTGTTCCGCCCGAAAAATAGACTCTTTTGGAAAAATTTTCGCGGGAATTTTTTCAGCGAAAACTAGTTGTGCTTCCGTCATAATATCCTGTCCTAAATCCCGCGAAATTTCAGGAATTATGAGAAAATCTCGCGAATTTTGCCATCGCCAAAGATTAGCTTTCGCTTGCCAGTAATTTTTCAAAGTCAAATGTCGGTCCAAGTGATCAGGGAAAAAATTTAGAAATATCGCAAAATGTGGAGATTTTTTTAAATTTTCCAGTTGATAACTAGATAATTCGGCTATTAGATAATCAATGTTTCCCGCGAAAAATTTATCCCATAAATCTAATAACGGAATTCCATAATTTCCACCAATTTCCACTTGAAATCCAGCGTTTTCCAGAAATTCAGCACAAAACTTGGTAGTGGTAGATTTGCCCTTGGTGCCGGAAATTCCAATAATTTTTTCGCGGGATTTTTCGTCTAAATTTTCAAAGAAAATCTCAGGATTAGAGGTGCAGTTCGCCAATAAATTTCGCGGGATTTTTTCACGGTTCACACCTGAAGAAACAACGATTACATCATGATTTTCAAAATCATTATTTCCCGCGAATTTTTCAATAAATTCATCAAAAATCGTGATTTTAGCAGTTGTGTTTTTTTGTAGAAATTCCTCGCTGGATTTTCCTTCTCGTCCGTAACCATAAATAAGAATTTTTTTTGCGGAATTTAATTTCTCTAGTTTCATTTTTTTTAGAATACAGAATTTTACGGATTTTTCAATTTGCTTTTTTAGTATAAATAATTATTTTATAATAAAATGAATAACTTAGGGATATCGGATTTAGGAAATAATAAGCTAAAATCTGGTGAAAATTTCGCGAAAAAACGGGAAATTGCGAAAAAAATTCAGGGATTGTTAAATAAAAATGAGAAAATTTTAGAAAACTCGGATTGGGAAGGAATACTTGCAGATACTATTAAGATTTATTTATCAATAGTTGGATCGGCTTTTCTAATTGATTTTTTTCAAAAAACAAATTTTGAGAATTTATCAATAACAGATTTTCCGTTAACAATTTATGCTTTTTTTCTTGGTGCGCCAGCCTATGTTGCTGTTTTCCAGACAAACAAATTATTAACTACAACTAGTAATAAAATAAGAATAGTTTTGCAAAAACGAAAATTTCAGAAAATCAGTCGCATAACCAAGTAGGTTTATCAGGTAATTCCGCGAAATTTTCGGCTAATTCAACTAGTCTATCACTCGGTGTTTCGTGTGATCCCAAACCATAAATAGCACTTTTAATTTGCGGACGATTTTCAGCGTTTTCAAAAACAGAAAAAACAGCTTCTGCCAGTGGGGCGTATTTAGCTCCGGCTGGATAAACTCGATCTAGGACAATTATTTTTTTCGCGAGATTTAAAGCTTGTTTTAAATCATTAACGGGTAAAGGGCGAAAAAGTCTCGGATTGACTATTCCCGCTTTAATGTCTTTTTCTCGTAGTTTTTTTATCGCTAGTTCTAAAGTTCCAATCATGCTCCCTAGAGCTACAAAGACTATTTCAGCATCTTCGGTTTGAATTTCTTCAACAACTTGATAATTTCGTCCAGAAAATTCCGCGAATTTTTCAAAAACCTTTTTAGTTTGTTCCACAGCGTTTTCTAATCCTTCTGACTGTTCTTTTTTATGTTTCATAAAGTAAGTTGGACGATCAAAATTTCCGTAAGCAACCGGATTTTCAATATCTAAAAGCGGGTTTACTTGCAAAGTTTCTCCGACAAATTTCGCGGAATTTTCGTCACTCAAAAGCTTAACTGGCATTTGGGTATGAGTTGTATGAAAACAATCCATAGCTACCATAATTGGCGTTCTGACTTTTTCTGCTTCAGCAATCGGATAACCGCAAAGAGTAAAATCATAGGCCTCTTGGGGATTTTTCGCGAAAATTTGAATCCAACCAGCATCACGAACTCCCATAATATCCGAATGACCACAGTGGATTGAAAGGGGAGCTCCGACTTCGCGGTTTCCGTTTATCAACAAAATTGGCAAACGCATTCCTGACGCGTTCCACAAAACTTCACTCATCAAAATCAAACCTTGACTGGCTGTTGCACAAGTTGCTCGTCCACCTGCGGCAGCAGCTCCGACACAAATTGACAGGGCAGCGTGTTCTGACTCGGCACAAACATATTCCGTATCAATAATTCCGTCGGCGACGTATTTAGAAAAAGCGCTACCAATATAACTCGTTGGAGTTATGGGATAAAACCCAAAAACATCGGGATTTATTTGTTTTAAAGCTTCTGCAACCGCTGTGTTTCCGTTGATACTTTTTATTGTCATGTTGGTAAAATTCTAAATAAATTTTTGTAAATTAGCAAAATTTCGCGGGATTTTAAAAAAATTTTGCTAATTATTTTTTTTATCATTAAAATTGGGGGGATTTTAAAAAACTTCTGAAATGAAATCTTTAAACATTGTAAGAAAAATCCCGCGAAATTTTCTAGTTTTACTATTAGGAGTTTCTTTATTTGGAATTGTTTTAGCGGCTCCACCATCACAAGTAACGGGAGTTAAAGTGGAACTTGTAGGGGATAATTCAGTTCAATTATCTTGGGATGAAGCGACCTCCGACGAAGGAGTTATTACAGGTTATAAAATTTACTATGGAAAAAAGTCAGTTACTAAAGCAGGAGAGCTTTATGAAGATAATATTGATGTGGCAGATGCTAGAACATCATATCCAATAACCGATTTAGAATTTGGGAAAACTTATTATTTTGCAGTAACAGCTGTTGATGATCAGCTACAAGAATCTGAAAATTATTCAGAAGAAGCTTCTGTAGAAATTCCCGCGAAAAAAGATGAACCACCAGTTGATAATACTCAAACAGAGAATCAAGATACTAGTAATAACAATGAATTGCAAACTTTACCACCGGATAAGCCAGAACAAGATGTAAATCAGGAAGATCAACAAATTAATGATCAAAACACCAAACCAGCAGCTCCAGTTCAAGAAATAGATACACAACCACCACTTGATGCGACTAATTTAACTGTTGATAAATCCAATTTAAAAAATAGGAGCACCGTTACCTTGCGTTGGAAAAAATCAGTAGATTTAGATGGAGATGTAGTTGATCAGGTTTTTTATGTTAAGAAAGGTAATGGAGATTGGGATAATGGGTATTCAATAGGAAAAGATTTAGAAGAAATGGTTTTTGATGTAGATAAAAACACTAATTATGAAGTTAAAATCGTAACAGTTGACCAAGCAGGTAATCGTTCGGCAGGAGTTTCTCAGACTTTTTCAACAGAGACATTAGCGACAAGTGGTCCAGGAATGTTTATAACACTGGCAATTGTGGCAGTCATAATGTTTTTCTTTTTGTCTTTTCGTAAAAGGTCCTAAAATCCCGCGAAATTTTTCCAATGTCCGATAAAAAACTAATCCGATTGCAGAAGTTTCTTTCGGAACAGGGGATTTGTTCGCGAAGAAAAGCAGAAGAATTAATTTTCGCGAAAAAAGTTCTAGTCAATGGTCAGCCGGCGCGGATTGGGCAAAAAGTAGACAGAACAGAAAATATCACAGTTGATGGGGAAAAAGTACAAATTTTAAAAGAAGAAACAGTTCTTCTAGCGTGGAATAAACCGTTGGGAGTGGAAGTGACTTTTCAAAAATCCCGCGAAAATAGGACCATGAATGATTTTAATTTTGGTCTTAAAAAACCGATAACTATCGGACGCTTAGATAAAAATTCACGTGGACTTTTACTAATCACCAATAATGGAAATCTCGCAAATTTTCTTGCTCATCCGCGTTTTAATCACCAAAAAGAATATATTGTGCAAGTTCAGCGTGATTTAACAGATTTGGATTTAAAAAAATTAAGTAATGGTAGCATTTTACTTGGTCATCATAAAGTTCGTCCTTGTAAAGTTGAAAAACTAAAATCCCGCGAATTTAAAATAGTTTTGACCGAAGGACGGAATCGGCAAATTCGGAAAATGTGTGAAGCTTGTGGATTACAAGTCAAAGACTTATTAAGAATAAAATTTAATAATATAGAACTAGGCGACTTAAAATCAGGTGAGTTTCGGCCAGTGGATATTCCTAGAAATTAAAATTTCGCGGGATTT
>CAZMOH010000064.1:0-4783 GCA_964567875.1 uncultured Candidatus Peribacteria bacterium
TTCTTTCCAACACCAGTTACCAAAAATACTGAAAAGTTTTTGGTAAGTTCAATTAATTCTTTTTGGATAAGTTCGTTGATAAATTGAGCACCTTGCGATCCACCAAAAACAAGTAGTTTTATTTTGGATGACTTTGGCCAGTCACTTTTTTTCATCTTTTTTTTAGAAAATTTCGCGGGATTTTCCGCAGAATAAAAGAGGGGATAGGGAGGTTTTCCAAAACTGTAAAAAACTTTATCAGCGAAATTTTCTAAAAGCTTAGTTAGCTTTCCTTTCTCAATATCCGACTCATGGGCCAAGATTTTTCCGCGAAAATTAATTAAAAAGCTTGCTATTAAAAAGGGGAATCCCACAAAACCACCTTTAAAAAAAATCACATCGGGATTTATTTTTTGTAGTAATTTTCTCGCGTAAAAAATTGATTTTATAATTTTAAACGGAGCTAAAAAGTTCTTCCAAGACAAATAACGACGGATTTTATCTGTTTTAAAATAATGAATTTGAACTAAATCCCGCGAAAAATTTTCCGCTACTATTTTTTTATCTAATTCCGAATCAGAAACAATTAATTCTACCTGGCAGTCCTTTTTAACTAATTCTTGAACTAAGTTTTGCAAAGGTATGATATGACCGCCTGTGCCACCACCAATCAATAAAACCTTCTTTTTCATAATTTCGCGGGATTTTTAAAAATATCTTTTGTAACGTTTTTCTCCAACTTTGGTAGAAATTTGCAACAATAAACCAACAGCCGCCATCATCATTACAATAGAACTTCCACCATAGGATATAAAAGGTAAAGTAATTCCTGTATTTGGCAAAAGAGCCATATTTACGGCAATATTAACAAAAGCTTGCACTGTAATTAAAGATGAAAGTCCTACTGCTAAATATCGGTAAAATTTATCGTGAACTTTAGAAGCAATAGCAAATCCTCGCCAAATAATTACCAAGTAAATAAAAATTAAAATAATTATGCGAAAAAAGCCCATTTCCTCAGAAATTGCCGCGAAAATTGTGTCCGATTGAACTTCAGGTAAATAATCAAACTTTTGAATAGAGTTTTGAAATCCACGGCCCCACAAACCACCACTTCCAATCGCAATTAAAGCTTGTTTAACTTGAAATCCTGTATTTAATGGATCAAGATCTGGATTTATAAAAACTAAAATTCTTTTGCGAATATAAGGAAGAGTAATAGCAGCTATTGTTCCAATTACTCCCAAAATTCCAACTCCACCAAAAAAGTGTTTTAAATTAGCTCCAGCAACAAAATAAATTATAGAAGCGGTTAAACTTAAAACCAGGAAAGCTCCGAAATCTTTTTGAACAATTAATAAGAAAAGGGGAATTCCTAAAATAATAGCGAAAGGCATAAAACCAGCTTCAAAGCTACTAGCCTTTAATTTTCCACTACCAAAAATCGCAGAAATAAAAATAACAATAGCCACTTTGGCAATTTCAATTGGTTGAAAAGAAATTCCCGCGACTTTTAACCATAATTGTGCTGCCGTTCCATAACTTTCTCCAGCAAAAACCGTGGCCAGCATTAGACCCAAAGCTCCAATATAAATTAAAATAGACCACTTTTTTAATCTCTCGATTGGAAAACGAAATGATATAAAGAAAGCTATTATTCCAATAATAATGTACCAAAAATGTCTTTTAAGATAAAAATCATTTTCTCCTGTAATTTCAAAACTAGCGGCAATAGACATTGAACTCATCATAATTAAACCAAATATAACTAAAACCCCTACCGCTAAAGCTAATTTTTTATCAAAATTCATCGTTTTTATTTTAGAAGTTTTAAAGAAAATTGGAAAAATTTCGCGGGATTTTCTAAAATTTAGATATGAAAAATATTTTGATGGTTATCGCACCAGTGAACTTCCGCGATACGGAATACATTACTCCAAGAGCTTTTTTTGAGCAAAATAATGCTAAAGTAATGACAACTAGTTCAGTTAAAAAATCACGAGGTAGATTTGGGTTTGAAGTTGAAAATGATTTTTTGTTAAGTGAAGTAAATCCCGCGAAATTTTCAGGGATTTTTTTAGTTGGCGGGGGCGGATCGCTAGACTTCATGGACAACAAAGAATTAAAGGATTTGGTTAGTGATTTTATAAGTTCTAAAAAAGCAGTTGGAGCCATTTGTGCAGCTCCGCGCTTGCTTCTGAATTGGGGGTTTTTGAAAAATAAAAGTTTTACCGGTTGGAATGGTGATTCTGTTTTAGAAAAAATGGGCCAAGAAAATTTGGCAAAATTTTCAGGAAAAGCGGTAGAAATTGACGGAAATATTTTAACAGCTGATGGTCCAACTTCAGTTGAAGAAGCGGCCTTGAATTTTTTAGAAATTTTATAGGAAAGGGAAGTAGCAAAAATTAATAAAAATTTTTTATAAAAAATTATTAAAAAAGGTATTTCTCATACATTTTAATAAAAAAAACGCCTTAAATCGAAAATTTCGCGGAATTTCTTTATTTATAGGGGGTAATCAATCTATGTTAACACAATGTATATTGTTTTAATCTAAAAGCATAATTTACTATCATAGTTCAATCTTGTTAAAAACCTAAACAAATTAATCTACATCAAAAATTTGATTTAAAATCCAATCAATTAATTTAAATTTTATTTTTTTAAATCCCGCGAAATTTCGTTGCACAAAAGAAATCATTTTTTGTCCGGCAACTTCACGGATTCTTAGATTTTCTTCAAAGACACCACGCAGAGCTGGGTCAAATTGAAACTTTATATTCTTTTCGTCACATAGTGAAATAATGTTTAAAGTGTGTTCAAAAGCATCGCATTGAATAATAGCAGTTATATTTTTTTGTTCACAAATAGTATTCAATCTGTCTAATTTTCCAAGTATTTTAGATCCTTTTATTTCCTTGCAAAGACCATATGGATCAATAACACCAATGATTTGATACGGAGCAAATTTATCAGAATTAATTTTCTGAATCAGTTTTTCGGCAACTCGGTTGGCTCCAATAATTAAGGTTTGATAAGAATTTAGTGCAGAATTTTTGTATTTACTCAATAAATAGCGAAAAAATGCCCGTGTCATTACTAGCCAAAAACTTCCTAAAATAAAAATTCCGACAGCAATAAGTCGTGAAAAAAGAATTTCTCGTGGAAAAAAATAAGAAACAATCATCAAGCCAACAGCAACAACTCCGCCCGCTCCAATTAAAGCTATTTCATACCAGGAACGACTTCCTGCTCGTGGAGGGATTCGATAATATTTTGTAAAAAGTAAAAATAAAATCCAAAAACCGCTTGTTACAAAAGAAATTCCCGCGAAAATTTGAAAAGGAAAATCTGAAGAAAAAATCCAGCCAACTCGCCAAAAATAAACAAAAATACTAGTTAAATAAAGTCCTAAAAAATCAATTATAATTTGCCAAACACGAGTATAAATCCATTTTTTAAACATTGGTCTTAGTTTAACAAAAGTTTTTATTGAGAACAAACTATTAAAATTTCGCGGGATTTTTTTAGTAAATTCAAAATTAATATTACATAACTTCTGGAATACTAAATCCCAAAATAGCACTTCCCTTTTCTAAAACTTGTAAAACTTTTTGGGCTAGAAAAACCCGCGAATTTTTTAATTCTTCACTCTCGGCACTAAGTATCGAATTATTGGCATAAAAACTAGACCAATCCTGTGCCAGTTCTAATAAAAAAGTAACTAAATAAGTTGGATTATTATTTAAAACGGCTTTTTCTAGGACTTTAGAAAACTCTAAAATCTTTACTCCTAGTTTCTTTTCAGCTTCTCCTAAAAATTTCGCGGCTTCGAACCCCCTAGCCCCCTTATCAGGGGGAAAAGAAAAGGAGCTTTTTCGTAAAATAGACTTGATGCGGACACCGGCATATTGCAAATAAGGTCCAGTAGCTCCTTCGAAAGCGATTGATTTCTCAGCATCAAAAGTGATGGATTTTCGCGGATTAGTAGAAAGTAAATAAAATTTCCAAGCGGAATCCATTATTTTTTCAGCAACTTCATCTTTTGCTGTTTCTGAAAGTTCTTTATTTCGTGCGGAAACTTCATTTTTCGCAAGATTAAATAAGTCATCCATCAAATTATCCGCATCAACCACATTCCCCTCTCGTGATTTCATGCGTCCGTCTGGTAAATGCACCAAACCATAACCTAAATGCAAACATTCCTCTTTTTTCGCGAGATTTAATTTTTCCAAACAATAAAAAAGGACTTTAAAATGGTAGTTTTGCTCGTCTGCCACCACATAAACTAGCTGATTGGGATTGAAATCTGCTTTTCGTGCAGTGGCTATTGCCAAATCTTGAGTTAAATAAATAGAAGTTCCGTCTGCTCGCAAAACTACTTTTCTGGTATCTAAATTTGGGTCATCTTTTGCGTTTTTAGGTTTCAAGTCTTCTGATAATTCCACCACAATTGCGCCGTCATCACGCCTCTCAAAAACTCCCATTGCCAAGCCCTTTTCCGCGATTTCTTTTCCTTGGAGGTAATAATCAGATTCTTTGTAATCTTTTTCAAAAATAATTCCTTGTCGTTGGTAGGTCTCCTGATGTCCAGCCAGCGCCCAGTCTGACATTTTTTTCCAAAGTTCGCGGACTTCCCTGTCCCCTGCTTCCCATTTTCGTAGCATTTCTTGCGCTTCATTTTCAAGTTCGGGATTATTTTTAGCTTCCCGCGAAAATTTTACATACCAGTCTCCGACAAAGTGATCTGATTTTTTACCAACGGATTCTGGTGTACTCCCCTCTCCCCATTTCTGATAAGCCA
>CAZMOH010000065.1:0-4778 GCA_964567875.1 uncultured Candidatus Peribacteria bacterium
TTGACCTGGGGTCTCCGAAATTTTTATGTTCGTGAGAACTTTAAGAAAGAAAATAACGAAGATCCCAGACTAAATCTGGGAAACTTTAAAAACGAAAAATCTAGCGGGATTTTTTTGCGATAATTTTATATTTTCGCTAAAAACAAAACACATGAATTGGTTGAATTCTTTTTCCCAAAATCCCGCGAAATTTCTTTTTAAAATCGAAAAGAACGACAAGTTTCGCAGTATGTGGGAAAAAGTTCAACAGAATTTACAATTAAATAGTCAGTCTTTAGATTTTCAAAATAATTTTGCAGATCAAGCCTTGGGGACCTTAGAAAAAGAGAATGACTTAGAAGCAACTACTACAAAATCCCGCGAAATTTTAACTGGACTGAGTCGAGGACAACTTATTTCAGAGTTAGCTCGGCAGGAAGATTTGTTTTCCGAAAATACTGATCCACGAAGAATTGAGGAATTTTTTCAAAAATATTTACAGCAAAATTCCTTAGAAAATTTGTCAGATGATCAATGGAAGCAAGTTTTAAATGAGCTTTCTTCAGAAATGGGAGAAGTTTATTTAGAAGCCAGTCAGGAATTTTCGCGAAATAAATTTCCGCCAGAAATGGTAAATGAATCACTAAAAAAGTCTTTTAAGAACGGACAAGAATTAGAAAAAATAATTTATCAAAAAGGTTTACGAACTCCGGATGAGATTTGGAAATTTTTGCAGGAAAATCCCGCGAAATTACCAAGTGAGATTAGGGAAGCTTTTGAAACAGATAATCCAGAATTGGAGGATTTTATCAAAAACGAAGCTATTCTTGATTTATCAGCCAAATTTGAGAAACGAGAAAAAATATTACAAGCTAAAACAGAACAAACACAAACTTTGTTATCTAATTTTTCGCGGGAAATTATTAGTCAAAATGGTTGGGAAAATTTATCAAATGATGATTTAAATAAAATATGGATAGAAAAATTTCAAGAAATCAATTTAAATAATTTACCAGATTATATTGCCAAAGATTTTGTTGGGAAATTGCGAAAAAATCTCAAAGAACCGCTGGCTAAAGCTAAAAATGAAGTTTTTAAAGCACAAATTAAAGTTAAAGAAAAACAAGCGGAAGATCTCATTTCTAATATTTTACAGAAAAATCCCGCGAAAAATTTACCGCCAGGAGAATTGAATAAAAAATTTGAACAAAAATTAAAGGAATTAAATCTTTTCGCGAATTTACCGGAGAAATCAGATTTTCGAAAGGAACTTTATACTAAAATTAAAAAATCATGGGATGAAAAATTAAAAAATCATTTTATTCAACAGGAGCAACAAGAAAAAAAAGAAGAGCCGGCGGATAAAATTTCGCGGGAAAAAATGAAAAGAAGTTGGGATTCTTGGGTTGCTCATTTGAAAGGGTTTTCTCGTGATTTTAAAAATGCTAAAGAGTTTCAGAAAGCGTTTATTGAAAAGTATTTTCCGCATAATAAAAAAGAAGCGGAAGCTTATTTTCAAAAACATAAAAATTACGCCAAATCTTTTGAAAAAAGTTTTGTGCATTATGAAAACGGATTTCTTGATAAAAAAATTAACCAAATTTCCGCGAAATTATCAGATCCTCGCGTTAGTTCAGCTCTCAAAAAATCTTTTCAACAAGCGCGTAATAATGAGGAAAAACGCGGTTGGTTGGCTTATTTAGACTCGCATATTCCCGAGTACGAAAAAGCAATTCAAAATATCAAAAAAATAGAAACTAATTTGCAAACTGGTTTAGTTAAACTGCATAATCATCCTCAAATTGGAAAAATTCGCGAGAAATTTTCTCAACTCAAAACAAATCGCCAATTTCTTAATAAAAAAGGACAATATATTTCTCCGCGTCATTATAATCAGGATTTACAAAAAATTTTCGCGGAATTTTCCACCATAGAAAAACAAGATCGTTTAGATCGTCAAAAAGCCGAACGGGATATTTCTGCTCTAAATCCCGCGAAATTTTTGAACGACAAAACAATTCAAACTAAGGAGGATTTAGCTCGAAAATCAAATGTTTGGATGCCAGATTATTTATGGGCAGAGTTTGGACAAGCGAAGTTTTGGCAAAAAATTGATCAGGTTTGGGATAAACTGAAAAATCCAGAAAAAAGTCCAGAGCAAGATCCGTCTGTGAAATTAGCCAAGGAAGTTATTCAAAATTTAGATATTAAAGATTTAGATTTTTCGCGGGATTTTCCGTCACAACAATCCTTTAATCGCCAGCGACATTTACGAAATACTGTTTCTTTTGCTCCGGAAGTTTGGGAAAAAGTGAAAACAGATTTTTATAGTAAGGCCGAACAACTTTACACTGAGCATCAAAAAATCCGCGAAGAAATTTCTAAATTATCAGCAGGAATTAAAAATTTGCGAGCTGCAGACTTGGATTTTTCGCAAGACTACAAAAATCTCGCGGAATTTTCGCATCAACCAGCTTTTTTCGATTTTTTCCAAAAGCAAAATGTTTCCAATTTCGCTTATGATCAAATTAAAAGTAGTGAATTTACTCCCAAAGTTTTACAACTTTATGGGGAATATCTAAAACAAAAAAATCCGCTAGATTCTTCACCAGAAACTGCAAAATACCGCGAAATTATTGAAAACATCAAAATTTCAGATTTGGATATTTCGCAGGATTTTTCAAATTTTACCGAGTTTAAACGACAACCTTATTTTCAAAAAACGGTTTCTTTTCCATCAGAAGTTTGGGAAAAAGTTCAGCCAAACTTTGAACAAAAAGCACTTCAACTTTATGCTGACCATATTCAAGTCCGCACTGAACAGAAAAAATTCGAAAAAGCGTTAAACACTTTAACAACTGATGATTTGGAAACAGATTACGAAAATTTTTCTGAGTTTGTGCATCAACCGGCAATGCAGGAATTTTTTCGTGAACTAAATATATCAGACTTGGCCTATGATTCTCTAGCGGAAAATTTCGCGGGAAAAATGAATGAGTTATGGGAAAGTTTGCAAAAATCAGAAACAGAAACTGAGTTTTCAGATGAGGATATTCAAAAATTAGGAACGAAACACAATTTAAATTTTTTCAAAGTTAATTTAGAATCCCGCGAAAATTTACCTTTAAAGTTTGAGCGACTGGATAAGCTTCTAATAAGAAATACTTCACTGGCAGATTTTTTACGAAAAAAGGAAGAATACCTTTTGCCAGTTTTATTGAGTTTTCTTGGGGAAATGAATAATGAAGACTTTAAACGACTGGAAGAGGATTTAGGAAATTCTACAAAATCTCCTGACGAAATTGTGCAGATTTTTTTCAATTCTCCGCGTCGGCAATACTTACTTTCCGAAGTACGAAAAAACGATGCTGACGCTTGGCGAAAATTAGAAATAGCAGAACGGAGTTTTGGTGGGGATTTAGATATTCGTGGTTTTGTTTTAAATAAAGGAGAAAGAGATTTAGAAAACGAAGAATTCGCGGAATTTGAGTTAGACGAGAATGGAAATCCAATTTTTAAAGAAGATAATGTGGATGAAAATGATGAATTGATTAATGAAAAAATAGACGATTCGATTGAAGAAGATTTGGAAGAAGAAAAAGATAACGCAGAATCCCGCGAAAATTTAGATGAAGATGTTGAAATTGAAGACGAAGTAGAGAAATTAGACGCAAATGAAGAGATCGCGGAAGCCCCCTTGTCAGGGGGGAAAAACATTGAGCAGGGTGATTTGGACGAAGAAAATGAAGACAATTTAGAGAAAAGTGAGATAGAAGAAGATGAAGTTGAAGAGAAAGAGAAAATTTCGCGGGATTTAAGCAACAAAGATTTAGATATTGCAGAAGGAGAGAAAGAAATTCAAGAAAATATTGATTTAGAGGTTGAACAAAACGAAGAAAACGATTTAGAACAAGAAGAAAGGCTGAATGCACAGGAACAAAAAGAAAAATCCCGCGAAAATTTGGATGAAGATGTTGAAATTGAAGACGAAGTAGAGAAATTAGACGCAAATGAAGAGATCGCGGAAGCCCCCTTGTCAGGGGGGAAAAACATTGAGCAGGGTGATTTGGACGAAGAAAATGAAGACAATTTAGAGAAAAGTGAGATAGAAGAAGATGAAGTTGAAGAGAAAGAGAAAATTTCGCGGGATTTAAGCAACAAGGATTTAGATATTGCAGAAGGGGAAAATGAAATTCAGGAAATAAATGCTGATTTGGATAATGAACAAAACGAAGAAAATGATTTAGAAAAAGAAGAAAAGTTGAATGCACAGGAGCAAGAAGAAAAATCCCGCGAAAAAATTTTAGAAAATATTCAACAGGAGAATTTAGAAAGTGAAGCGGAGGAGGAAAAGAAAGAACGATTAAAAAAGGAACAAGAGGAGTTAATGAAGATTTTACGAAAAGAAAAAATTTCGCGGGATTTGGAATCAGAAACAGGAGAAGATTTTTCAGAAAGTGGAGCGGAGGACTCTTTATCTGAAGAGCGAGTAAATCAGATTTTACAAAAGAAATCACCAGTAAATTTCGCGGAAATTCATTGTTCGGAAGTGATGAATTTGGGAGCAATTTTAAATAAAGTTCAAACTTATTTGGAGCTTTTGGCAGAAAAAGATATTAAGTTTCAGATAAATTTATCAGAACAGGAAACTTTGCGAGAAACGGAAAAATCCCGCGAAATTTTTCTAAATATTGTAGATTTCTTAATGCAGAAAGAAGTTTATCTATTACAAAAAGTTTTAATTCGTCCGCAAAGTTTTGCGGAGAAAAGGGGAGTTTTGCGAATAAATGCGGATTATC
>CAZMOH010000066.1:0-4619 GCA_964567875.1 uncultured Candidatus Peribacteria bacterium
TAATCGGTTTCAATCACCTTTCCTAGCAAAGTAGTTAAAGTATTTATTTGAGCATTTGGATAAGGATTTATAAAATTATCTTTTATAAAATTCGCGGATTTTTCAGCAATAGGAATGATTGTTTTGTTTTGAACTTTTTTTAAGAATGTTGGTTCTAATTTTCCAATCTTTCCGCTCATTATTGGCGGAGTAGGAACATTTTGTTGAAAATTAAGAACATTTTTTACGGATTTGTTAGTTTTCCTGGATAAATTATCAATTTTTCGAAACACAGTCCATGTATCACGATTTTTCGCGGGATTTTCAATATTATTTGGTAGTGATATATTTCGTATCATGACTATTTTAACGGTAGCATATTTTTTTGCTTTTGGCAAATAATAAAAAACATGTAAAAAAAACTTTGACAACTAAAAACAAAATTCTATTATTTGAATGTATATTAGTTTTTAACATTTTAAAACATGGCTAGCACAGCATCACAAACAAAGATAAAAGTTGATTTTAAGGAGTTTATGGAAAAATTATTAGGACTTTTGTCGACAAGAGAAAGAGATGTAATTGAGAGAAGGTTTGCTATTGGGTATGACAAAAAAGAAACACTTGATCACATTGGAAAAAGTTATTCTGTAACTAGGGAACGAATTCGTCAGATTGAGGCGGTAGCAATTCAAAAACTCGCGAGAATTTCACAAGATAAATCTATTCGGGTTATTCATGATATTGCTAAAGAAGTTTTGGCAAAGTTTGGAGGAGTTATGGGCGAAGATCAGCTTGTTTCTGAAATGTTGAAAGTTATTGATGGTGCTCAGGAAACTAATACAAATTCTTTGAAATTCACAATGCGTGTTTCCAAGGATCTAGTTAAACACGAGAAAAATCAGTTTTTTCGTCCTTTTTGGCATTTAAAAACCTTGTCTTTTGCCGAAATTAAAAATGCAATGAAAGATATTACTAAAGTTTTGAAGAAGAATGGTGATGTAATGGATGTTAACGAGATTGCTTCTGAGTTGAAAACAAAATATCCAAAGGAGATGATTAAATCACTGATGTATGTTGATTGGAATTTTTTAGAAGTTAAAGGTAAATGGGGATTAACTTCTTGGAGACATATTAATCCGCGATCTATTCGGGATTGTATTGCTATTGTTTTAAAAGAAGAGGGAAAACCACTTCATTTTACGGAAATTATGAAAAAAATTGTGCAAAAATTTCCGGAGAGAAAACGAGTTACACCACAAGCTAGTCATAATGAACTCATTCGTCATAATGAATTTGTTCTTTTGGGACGTGGAATGTATGGATTACGAGAATGGGGAATGGCTTCAGGAACAGTTTCTGACTTAATTCGCCAAGTTTTATTAGAAAACGGGGGGACTATGCGAAGATCTGATATTATTGAAGAAGTTTTGAAAAAACGAGATGTTCGAGTAGGAACAATTTCTTTAAGTTTACAAAAATATCCATTTTTTGAACGAACAGGACGAGCTGTTTATACTTACAACAAAGATCTTGACACTAAGGTTCGTCGCAGGAATAGAGTTGATAATAAATAAAAAATTGATTTAATTTTAAAAAATCCCGCGAAATTTCGCGGGATTTTTTTTATCTGTTAAAATTTGGTTAATGAGAGATATGAATTTGTATTTTGATGCGGCGGCTTCAACCCCGCTTCATCCAGAGGTTTGGGCAGAAATGGAAAAATTCCGCGAAATTTTTGGGAACAATAATTCTAAGCATTATCAAGGATTTCAGGCCCAAAAAGTAATTACAAAATCTTTAGAAAAAATTGCCGACATTTTAAATGTTGTTCCAGAACAATTACAAATAACTTATTCGGGGACAGATTCAAACCGTCGTTTTTTATGGGCTTGTGAACGCCAATTTTCGCGGGAAAATATTTTTGCCTCATTTGTTGAGCATTCGTCGATTAAAGATGAAATTTTGGAAAACAATTTTTTTTCGCCACGAGACCCAATCCCCTTTTTACAAGAAAGAAATCCACAAGTTGTGGCCTTAATGAAAGCTAATTCAGAAACGGGAGAAATTTTTAGTTCACGAAAAATCCGCGAAATTTTTCCAGAAACGATAATTTTAGAAGACTGGGCTCAGGCTATTGGGAAAGGATTGCAGTTTAAAACAGGGGGAGTTGACGCGATTTCTTTTGCGCCACAAAAAATTTATGGACCAAAGACAGTAGGACTTTTGTGGTTGAAAAATCCGCGAAATTTTCCGCAAATTTCTGGAGACAGACACACCAAAAATCCGTGGTTAGTGGCAGGAATGGCGAAAGCTTTTGAAATTATGGACCGAGAAGAAAATGAAACTGTGGAAAAACTAACTCGTTGGCAAAAACAAATTGAGGAATACATCATTCAAAATATCCCTGATTTCAAAATCCATAGCGAAAATTTCGCGAGAATTCCCGGGACGATTAGTGTGGCTTTTCATGGAATTCGTGGAGCAGAACTGATGGCAATCTTATCCAAAGAAGAACGAATTTGTGTTTCTACGGGATCAGCTTGTTCTAGTGATATAATGACTCCAACAGATACCATTAAATTCATGGAACCAGATCCGGCCTGGCAATTTCCAGTGCGGATTTCTCTACATAAATTTTTACAAGACGAAGATGTTGAATACTTCTGTGAGGTTTTGGAGAATTATGTAAACGAATTACGGAAGTAAAATTTCGCGGGATTTTTAATAAAAAACTAATTTAAAAAATGAGAATAATATCTTGGAATGTGAACGGGATTCGAGCAGTTGACCGAAAAGGGGCTTTATCAGAGTTTTTAGAAAAATACGCTCCTGATATTTTTTTAATTCAAGAAATAAAAGCGCAGGAGGAACAACTGGCCAAGCTAAAATTCCGCGAAAAATACGACCAATACGAACAATTTTATCATCCAGCAGAAAAACCGGGTTATGCGGGGACGGCTATTTGGATAAAAAAGGATTTTTTCGCGGAATTTTCACCAAAATTCCAAACAGGAATGCCTAATTTTAAAGACACAGAAGGACGAATTTCTCGAATTTCTTTTACCAAAGACGGAAAAGATTTTGAGATTTTGGGAGTTTACTTTCCTAATGGCGGGAAATCCCCAGAAGCTTGGAACGGGAAACTTATTTTTTACGAAAAATTTTTAGATTTTGTAAACCAACTTCGGGAACAAGGAAAAGAGGTTATTTTTGCTGGTGATGTCAATTGTGCACATCACGAAATAGATTTAGCGCGTCCAGAATCAAATCGTAACTCAATTGGGTTTTTACCAGAAGAAAGAGACTGGTTAACAAAATGGGAGGAAAATGGTTGGATAGACATTTTTCGCGAAAAATTTCCGGAAAAAGTAGTTTATTCTTGGTGGCACGTGATTACTCGTGCTCGCGCTAGAAACGTTGGCTGGCGGATTGATTACTTTTTTATTGACCAGAAATCTCGCGAAAAAATTAAAAACATTGAGTATTTAAACGACCAAATGGGTTCCGATCATTGTCCAGTTATTTTAGAAGTTTTTTAGATAAAAAATTTCGCGGGATTTTTTAAATTTATATTAAGCTTATATTAAGCTTGTGAAGCAAGTTCGGCTAGTTTTTCGCGCATACTAGAAGTTAATTTGCGAGGCATTTTATACTTTATTTGAACAATATGATCACCTTGTTTACTACCACGTTTAACTCCTTTTCCGCGAATTTTGAATTTTTCGCCATCACGAGTTAGTTCAGGGATTTTTAATTCAACTTTCCCCCAAAAGGTTTCCACAATAAATTCTCCCCCCAGTAAAGCTTTAAAAACGGGAACCTCTAAAATGGAATATAAATCCAGTCCCTGTCGCGCAAATTTCGCGGAATCTGGGACACGAACATGAACAAACAAGTCTCCGGCTTGTCCGCCACGAATTCCAGCTTCTCCTTGTCCACGCACACGCAAAGTTTCTCCGTCGCTAACTCCAGCCGGAATTTCAACTTTAATAGTGTTTGCTTCTTTGACACGACCTTCGCCACGACAAGCAGAACATTTTTCCGCGAAAATTTTTCCCGTTCCATCACAGTCAGGACAGGTTGTTTGTTGATGAATTACTCCAAAAGGAGTTCTCATTTGTTGAGAAACTCGTCCGCTTCCGTGACATTTTTCACAAGTTTTTTCGCCTTTTCCTCCAATCCCATCACATTTTGCGCACTTTCGAAAATGTGAAGATTTAAAGCTTTTTACAGTTCCTTTCAGAGCTTCTTCAAAGGGGATTTTGATTTCTACTTCCAAATCAGCTCCACGTGTATTTCGACGACGAGAAGTTGTATGACCAGTTCCACCGACTCCACCAAAAAATGAGGAAAAAATATCTTCAAAACCATCAAAATTCACGCTTCCGCCTTGAAATCCTCCACCAAAGCCACCTCCACTAAATCCGCCCATTCCAGGTCCAGCTGCTCCAAATTGGTCGTATTGAGCTCGTTTTTCGTCATCTGATAAAACCTCGTAAGCGTTATTAATTTCTTTAAATTTTTCCGCATCACCTCCCTTATCGGGGTGGTGTTTTTTCGCTAGATTACGGTAGGCCTTTTTAATTTCAGCTTTACTGGCTGATTTATCTACTCCCAAAATTTCATAATAATCTTTG
>CAZMOH010000067.1:0-4457 GCA_964567875.1 uncultured Candidatus Peribacteria bacterium
TTAGGGATTATTGGTTTACCAGAACAAATTTTGAAATTACTAGGACGCCTTCGTTTCCGAACTTCTTATGGACAAAATGTTCTAACTCATTCTATAGAGGTTGCCTATCTAGCCCAGGGAATTGCTCAGGAATTGCCAGGAGTTGATCCTGACGTTTGTTTAAAAGCTGGACTTTTGCATGACATTGGAAAAGCAGTCAGCCATGAAGTTGAAGGAGGACACGCTATAATTGGAAAAGAAATTCTAGAAAAATTTGGAATTGACGAAAAAGTAATTACCGCTATGAAATCTCATCACGAGGACTTCCCTTACGAAAGCATGGAAGCCCGTGTTTTACAAGCTGCTGATGCTATTTCTGCTTCACGCCCTGGAGCTCGTCGCGAAACTTTAGAAAAATACATTAAACGATTGAAGGAAATTGAATCTATTGCTGGATCTTTCCCAGGAGTAGAAAAAGTGTTTGCTATTCAAGCTGGACGAGAAGTTCGTGTTTTTGTAAATTCCCGCGAAATTAATGATTTAGAAGCCGAAAAACTTTCTTTTGAAGTTGCTCGAAAATTAGAAAAAAATTGCGAATACCCAGGAGAAATAAAAGTTGCTGTTTTCCGCGAAAGTAAGTTTGAAGAAACTGCTAAATAGATTTTATTACAAAAAAATTTATAAAAAAACGGACGAATGTCCGTTTTTTTAGTTTAAAAAAATCCCGCGAAATTTTAATCCAAATCAATTTCTAATCCTCCTTCATCATCAAGTTCCTTTTCTACTTCAATTCTTTCTTCGTATTCAATATTTTCTGAACTATTTATTTCGTTAAAAAAATGTTTAGGAGAAATTTTATGAGTAAAATTTTTTAAACTATGGATTGAAAATTTCGCGGGATTTTCTTCTTTTATTTGTGCAAAATTATTTTCGGTTGAAATTTCTTCATCAATTACTTCTTTAGCACTACCTAAAATATTTTCTTCATCTTCAATAATTTCTTTATTAGAATTCCCGCGAAATTTTTCTCGTTCTGGATTAGGTTGTCCTTTCTGTCGAACATGGGTTTGTACTAATTGAGAAAGTAAGTCTTTCAAAGCACTTTCCTCAGTGAAATTCTTTTCAGCTAACATTTTAGCTTTATGTTCTCTGATTTTCCGAATAATTTTTCGCGGGTTTCTGACTCTCTTAAATTCTTTTTCGCCACCACTAACTTTGGAGAAAATTAAATCACCTTTATTGCCTAAATAATCAGAAAATCCCTTTTTTTCTAGTTCCACATCATCTAAATCAAAATAATCAATTCGTGAAGCACTTTTATCAAAAATATGGCGAAATTCTGTAAAAACTAAACTTTCGTTAGTCATTAAAATTGCATTAGCATACCAGCGCATAAAAATATCAAAAACTTTAATTGCTCCGATTATTACTGGAATTAACCACAAATAGTTATATTTATTCTCTGCACTGTAATCATAATAATAGTTATCCCAATAAAACCAGACAATATAAGAAATTGCCCCCCAAATTCCCGCGAAAAAAAGCATTTTAATAAAAGTTGCCCCCAAAGGATGACGAAAAACTGCAAAAACTTTCTCATCTTCTTCTAAAAAATCGCTGAACCCCAAATGTTTTAAATTCATTTGTGTTTATTTTAACATAAAACTGTAAAAGATATGGAACTAAAAAAGTTTAAAAGTTCAAATTTGGATTTTTTTAAGAAAAGAATAAAATTTCGCGGGATTTTAACCTTTTTATATGTGGGAAAAATTTATTAAAGCTGTGTCACTTAAAGATGAAGATCAAACTTGGGGTAGTTTTTTCTTGGAAATGACTATTTTAGTTATTTTTATTCTTTTTATTCGAACTTATGTTTTTCAACTTTTTCGAGTAAATGGACCTTCAATGTGTCCAACTCTAAATCAATACGAAACTGGCTGTACTTATGATGATGGTGAATTTATTTTTGTTAATGAGTTTGTTTACCATTTTTTAGATAAACCAAAACGCGGAGAAATTATTGTTTTTAAGGAACCTGAACTAGGAAAAAGTTTAATTAAACGAATTATTGGAATTCCAGGAGATAAAATTGAGATAAAAGATGGAAAAGTTTACCGGACAAACGCCAATTCCCGCGAAAAAATTGAACTTAAAGAACCATATTTATCTGAGAAAAACCAAGGTATGACTCGTTCTAGTCAGTCTGAATTTATCGTTCCCGAGGGAAAGTATCTTGTTTTTGGGGATAATCGTTTGGAAAGTTTAGATTCTCGTTTATGCTTTTCGCATGGCTGTAATGGAAAAAACAGCCCCTTTATAGATGAAAAAGACATTACTGGTCGAGCTGAATTTGTTATTTTCCCTCACACCAGAGTATTAAAAACGATCGATTACTAAAATTTCGCGGGATTTTACCTTATAAAAAGGCAAACCAGCCTGGAGTAGGTTGATTTGTTCGAAAATAAGTAGGTTTAATTCCAGCTCGGGAAGTGATACTTCCAGTTTGATAGTTTCTTCCTGGTGAAGTTGAACTTATAGTGTTGTTTGAATTATTTAATGTCTTTAGTTTTTCTTGAACAAAAACTGAAAAGAAAATTTGGTCTCCTTGTCCGGCTTCATCAATAACTTTTAGAGAAATAATTTTTTCACCAGGAGTTCGGAAAACCCGCGAAATTTTGAACGGACCTGGACGATTATCTTCCCATTCTGAAACAGCATCTACTATTCCTGTAGAATCAAAATCCCAAAAATAACGAAGTTTACGCCCCACACTTTCACTAGCATCAAATACTACCGACTGATTAACAAAAACATATTTTCGTGAAACAATAACTCGGGCTTGCGGTTTTGGTAAATCATAAACAACTATTTTTTTATTAATAGTCGTCACATTCCCGCCTTTATCACGAATTTGAACTCGAATATTTTTTTCACCAGCTGTTTCAAAAGTCCAGTATTGAGCAGAAAGTCCGCGAAAATTACTTTCCCAGATCCCATCATTATCCATATCAAAACGAACTTGTGCATTAATATCAGAGGAAAATTTAGGGATAAAAAAAGCTTTTTCTCCCACAAAAATTTTCGCGGGATTTTGTGAAATGTAAACTGTCGGCTTAGGATTTATTTTAACCAAAATTTTTTTATTCGCTTCAACTAGAACTCCGTCTTCACTCTGAGCTTGCACAATAATGTTCCATTCTCCTAAGTGGTCAAAATGTGTTTCCGTAGAATTATTCCGCGAAAAATCAGTGTCCCACTGACCATCACCATTGAAATCCCAACGATAAAGCACTTGTCCTAAATTACCGTAACTGGTGCGAACTGCAGTTAAATGCACCAAGTCGCCAACTTCAACTGGAACATAATGTTTAATATTTCCATTTACATAAACTTGAGAAACAACAGGATTAGTCCGATTTTGTAGTAAAATTTTCAAAGAAAAATCCAAAGGATCATTTTTTAGGTCAAAACTGGTTGTTGTTTGCGCGCACTTTAAATTCTTTTTTCCCAAACAAACTCGCGTGCGAACTTCATGTTTCCCGGCAGATTTAAAAGAAATATCTATTTTCTTTTTTCGCGGGAATCTTTGCCATTGTTGCCCATCAATACTCCATTCCAACCAACCCAGACGCGGAATTTTGGATTTAGAAGCATCAAGATGAAAAATTGTTTTTTCAGTAAATCCGCTGGTCCCGGGAGAGATATTAACAATTGGTGGTTGCAAAATTCGGCGGGAAATACGCAATTTATTTTCGCGAAAATTATATTCGCGTTGCCCATCTTGACGAGTGGGCGCCAAACCTCGGATAACAAAGGTTCTTCCATAAGGAAATTTTACTTCAACAGTTGGAGTTACTTGTCCTGGTTTATCATAAGCGTAAGAGAGAACTTTTTTTCGCGAGAATTTGGTATCCCAAACTCCGTCTGAGTTAAAATCCCAACGAGCAAGAATTGTATCGGGATTTTCCCCAGTCAAAGTTGGAATTATTAAACTAAAAAACACTGGTTCGCCTACTGTTAAATCAGTAGCAGAAGCTTCAATTCGCATTCGACGCACAAAATCCTTTTTAATTTGATATTCACGAAAAGTTCGCGAGATTTGTCCCGTTTCGCGATCACGAATTTCACATTTTATTTTTTGTCGTCCGATATTTTTACCGCGAAATTTTAAAACTAATTGCGGACTCCATTTAGTCCACGCTGATTGGTTATCATATTGACAACGAAAATCTATTCCTCCTTTATTTCCACCAGAATTTCGTGAATCTCGGGCATCAACAACAAATTCTGTATTTTCTAAACCAACCGAAGGAGAAATTGAGAAATTTATCTGTGGCAGGGCCTCAACAGAAGAAAATCCCGCGAAAAAAATCCCTAAACTAACTAAAAACTTTTTCATTATTCTGTTTTTAACAAATTTTTAATAATTTGTCAATAGCAAAATTACTAATAATTATTAAATTTTCGCGGGATTTTAA
>CAZMOH010000068.1:0-4302 GCA_964567875.1 uncultured Candidatus Peribacteria bacterium
TTTTTATTTTTATTCATGTTTTTGACTTGAACATAACAAATGATACCAAAACCAAAACTTATTTTTTAGTTTTATTTCAAAATTTCTCTAATCGCTATATCTAATTGTTTATCAATTCCCTTTTTCCGTTCTTCATTAGTTGGATTGGGAATTTCCAAATCAGGAATAATTCCTATGCCATTAATCCAGTTTTTGTGTGGAGTAAGCCATCGCGAAACGGTTAATTTTAATAAGCCACCATTTTGTAAATCTCGGATAATTTGAGCAGTTCCTTTTCCTAATGATTTTTCACCAATAACTTTATCAACAATTTTGTAATCCCGTAATGCTGCTATTAAAATTTCTGAGGAAGAAGCAGTTCCTTTGTTTTGTAAAACAATAATTTTTCCTGGAAAATTAGATAACATTCCATTAAATCTAGAAAGGTATTGTTTCTTACTATCGCGATCATCAGTGTATAAAATAACAGCATCTTTTTTTAGAAAAATTTCAGAAACTTGCACAGCAGAACTTAAAAGACCACCGGGATTATTTCTTAAATCAAAAATAATTCCTCGTGGTTTTTTCGCGAGAACTTCATTTAAATATTTTTTTAATGACTTGCTGGTGTTTTCAGTGAACCTATGAATGCCAACAATAGGAACACCCTTTTCCCATTTTAAAGTTACTTCAGGTACAATTATTTTATCGCGCACCACAGTAAAATTTAGTTTTTTAGAATCTCGCGAAATTTTTAGATCGACAGATGTTCCAGCTGGCCCCATAATTCGATCAACAATTTCATTAATAGAAAGACCTTCAGTTTTTTCTCCATTAACTTCAATAACAATATCTTGTGGTTGTAGACCGGCTTTTTCAGCTGGCGAACCAACAATTGGTGAAATTATTGTAAATTTCCCATCAACCATTTCTACATAAGCCCCAATTCCTTCAAATCTTCCGTGTAAAAGTTCCTTATATTTGCGAGATTTTGTTGGTTTTATATAAATTGAATATTTATCTCCAATTGCTTTTACCAATGCTGATAATGATTTATCAACCATTTTTTGTTTTTTTTCAGCAGTTAAATCATCAACAAAGCGATAGCGTTCCATAATTTCGTTATAAACTTCATCTAGAACGTCTTTACCAGGAAAAGGATTTTTTACTTTATTGATAATTTCTTGATTAAAAGTTTTTATTTGAAGATCTCGCGATTTTTTTGGTTTATTAAGGAGTTTTTGTTTCGCTTTAATTTTTTGTTGTTGTAAGGCTCTTTTGCGAATAGAAAAGCGCGATTTTAATCGTGAATTATCACGAAAACTTCGTTCATTCCAACGAAAAACTTTATCCGCTTCTAATCTATTTTGCCTACTGCCATGATCGTAATAATTATAGATCCAAGTGATAAAATCTCGTCGAGTAGCTAATTTATTTGGTTGAAAAAACCTTAATTTTTCCTTATTTAAAATTCCAGAAGCAACAGCTGTTTCAATGTATGGTAAATCGTTTGATTTGACCATGTTTATAAAGGGATAAATCCCGCGAAATTTTTGTGAAACTCGACGCGGAGGTAGTATCTTTTTAGCTTTAATAATGGATTTAATCGCTCGTAAATTAGTAATTGGTGTATTAAATTGGAGGTTTCGGGCAATTTTTTCCTCAATTAATTCACTTTTGACAGCAAGCTTTAAAATATCAGGAAATTTGTTAGATTCTATTTTGATGTTATTATCTCTAAGCAAAACCTTGAAAAACATAATGGCGGGGACACTGTCTTCTGGACGGAAAAAACTTCCTTTTTCTAAGATTCTACGAGAAATCGCCGAATTAATGGCTTTATTTAAACTAGAATCAGAACGAACATCGCGAAAATGTTGTTCTAATTTTTTCGCGGGATTTTGAGGTTGAATAGCAATTGTAGCCGCATAACTTGAAGTTAAAGAAAAGACTGACAACAATGCTGCTAAAAATTTTTTCATTTTTTAAAAAATTTATTTGATGAAATTTTAAACTACTTTAAAAAATCCCGCGAAATTTTTTTATAAAAACTCCAGTTTAAATTGAGGAAATTTTATTCCGTGATAAAAATCCAAAGCTATTTTCTATTTCTTTTACGCTCAATCTCCTTCAAAAATTTCTTTCGTAATCTAATGTTTTGAGGAGTTACTTCTACATATTCGTCTTCCTTAATATATTCCAGAGCTTTTTCTAGGGTCATTTCAATTGGTGGAGTTAAATTTATCGCGTCATCTGCTCCAGAAGAGCGCACATTTGTTAATTGTTTTCCTTTAATCGGATTAACAGTTAAATCATTTCCTTGATTGTGTTCGCCGATAATCATTCCTTCATAAACTGGAGTGGCTGGTTTCACAAATAATGGGCCTCGTTCCTGTAGTTTCCATAATGAAAATCCAGTTGTTGTTCCGGTTACACCAGAAATAAGTGAGCCAACCTGCCGTTTTTCAATTTTTCCAACATGTGGAGCCATATGTGAAAATGAACTAAAAATAGTTCCTTCCCCTTTTGTTAAGATTATAAAATTAGAACGAATTCCCAAAAGTCCTCGAGCCGGAATATCAAATTCTAAATGAGTTATTCCGTTTTCCGTTGACATATTCGTCATCTGCCCTTTTCTTTGGGTTAGAAGTTCTATTATCTTTCCAGAAATTTCTTCGGGAACATTAATAACAACGTTTTCAATTGGTTCATTTACAACACCATTAATTTCGCGGAAAACTACTTCTGGTTGAGAAACTTGTAACTCAAATCCCTCACGACGCATTGATTCAATTAAAACAGCTAAATGCATTTCTCCTCTTCCCATAACTTTCATATTGTCACCACTAAAATCAATATGTAGACCAACATTTGTTTCTAATTCTTTTTCTAATCTATCGCGAATTTGGCGACTAGTTACAAACTTTCCTTCTTTTCCTGCGAAAGGAGAATCGTTGACCATAAAATTCATTGATAAAGAAGGTGGATCAACCTTGATTGCTGGTAACGGTTCGACTTCTCCATTTTCAGCAATAGTTTCCCCAACATAAATATCAGAAATTCCGGCTAGAGCTACAATATCTCCAGCTAGGGCTTCATCAACAGGAACGCGGTTCATTCCCTGAAAAGTGAAAATTTTCGCGACTTTTCCACTTCGCTTGATTCCCTCTGGAGTTAAAATAGAAACATTGGCATTTGTTTTAATCACTCCTTCAGTTACTCGCCCAATAGCGATTCTCCCCAAAAAATCATCGTAAGCCAAAGTTGCTGGTTGCATCCGAAATAGAGATTCAAGATTTTGTTGAGCTGGTGGCACATGTTTCATAATGAAATCCAATAAAGGGGTGATGTCTTTTTGTTCATCGTCAAGGTTTAAAACAGCGACACGATCTTTAGCGACAGCATACATATAAGGAAAATCTAGTTGTTCATCGGTTGCTCCAAGTTTTACAAAAAGATCAAAAACTTGATCGACAACCCAGTCGGGGCGAGCAGTAGGTTTGTCAATTTTGTTGATTACCACCAAAACCTTCATCCCCTTTTCTAGTGATTTTTTCAAAACAAATTTAGTTTGAGGCATTGGTCCTTCATAGGCATCCACAACTAGAATAGTAGCATCAACGGTTTGTAGAACTCTTTCAACTTCACTTCCAAAATCAGCGTGCCCTGGTGTATCTACAATATTTATTTTAGTTCCTTTATAAGTAATTGCAGCATTTTTAGCGTAAATCGTGATTCCGCGTTCCTTTTCTTGATCGTTAGAATCCATCGCACATTTTTCTACCTCAATTCTATCAGAAAGTTTTTCATCGGCGGCTAGAAGTCCGTCAACAAGTGATGTTTTACCGTGATCAACATGAGCAATAACTGCGATATTTCGTATTTCCATTTTTTGAATTTAATAACCTCTCATTTTATATAGATTTTTGTTGGAAAGTCAAAATCCCGCGAAATTTTAATTTCAATTTCTCTTTCCCCCTGACAAGGAGGCTAGGGGGATTGTTTTTTAGATTTAATATGAAATTCTTCCTTATTTTTCCATTTTTTCGCGGGAAAATCCGCGGGGTTTTGCCTTCGGTCAAGTGGAACTTGGTTAATACTAGGAGCGCTCGCTAGCGCTCGCGCTCCGTCGAACAGTTTTAGAGCTATAAAGAAGAATTTTTTATATTTAAAGTTTCTCAGATTTAGTCTGGGATCTTCGTTATTTATTTCTTAAAATTCTTGCGAATATAAAAATTTCGGAGACCCCAAGTCAAGCTTGGGGAATTTTTCAGTGTTTATTTTTGGGATCGTTGTTATTTTTTTCGCGGGGAATTTCGCGGA
>CAZMOH010000069.1:0-1363 GCA_964567875.1 uncultured Candidatus Peribacteria bacterium
TTATTCTTTAATGTAAATTGAATTAGATGGTATTTCCAAAATATAACCACTAAACCAATCATTACTTGTCGTAGAATGAAAATCAGCTGATTCATCAGACCAAATAAAATTAGCGCCATTGGTTCTGAGTGTTGCTAAATCTCCATTTTGATAATTGGAATCACTAGTAATTCTCACTGAAACACCATTATTATCATAACTAGGACCTTGTTGATCTAAAGCAATTTTTAGGCGTAATTTTTTCGCGGAATTTTGCCAGAAATTAAGTGGAGACGAGAAATCAACAACAACCTTATTTCCTCCAATAATAGAAATGTTTGTGTTTAAATCTTCTTCATGATTTCCTCTAACCTCAACTAACTCAAAATCATTACTTGAAATGCTTCCCCCATGAAATTGTAAACCGTTCAGATAAACTTTAAAACTTATTCTTCCTAGTTCTGCAGAATCCCGCGAATTTTTTACTTCAAAATCTAAAACTCTTTCCGGAACCCCTGTCCCCAAAGCAAAATTATTTGTCTGCTCTGTAAGATAATTAACACTTAATTTTGTTCCTAAAATAAGGAAAGTTCGTGCCTCAATTTGGAAATTTTTATTAGAATTTGGTAATTCGCGTCCGTTAGATAAGCTTTCTGCTAAAACATCACTTGACAGAATATCTAGCTTGAAACGACGATCGCCATTATTTGATAGATTTTCTTGAACTTTTACTTTAAACCCAATTTTTCCGGAATGATTTCGCGGGATTATAACCCGTGGAGAAAACTGAAACTTTGCTTCACCATTCACAAATCTGGTCGTATCCAAAATTTCACCGGTTAAAAGATTAATGGCTTGAATTTCTTTGATCCGGGAATCAATTAAATTACCAGTTAAAGTATTTTTTACTTTTAATTTTCTAATCGCAATATCATCATACTTGGCATTAAGTGAAATGGCTAAAACAAATTCTTTATCCCCAGGAATCAAAACTTTGCCGTAAATTGAGGAATTAGCTACACCGACCACAGTTGAAGATCCACCTGAATTTACTGTGGGAAGAGGTTGATAAGAAATAAGTTTAGAAAGACGATTTCCTTGGACAAAAACTGGGACAAAATCCCGCGAATTTTCTTTTTTCGCTGAAATTTTTAATAATCTCAGTTTAGCACTTCCGTTTTGGTGCAACATATTTTCAGGGTCATGCGGTTTAATAGCTATTTCAAAATCTAAACTTTCCTGACGAGCCAATCGAGCTTTATTGAACTGAACGACAACTCTTCCGTGTTCATCAAATTGCAAGTTTTCGTTATTTATAACTAAATCAAAATTTCACGGGTCTCTAAAAATTCCGATTCGTGAAAAAAGTTGACACTCAGCTTGC
>CAZMOH010000069.1:1373-4299 GCA_964567875.1 uncultured Candidatus Peribacteria bacterium
ATTTTGACTGGTTGATCTTCAACTTTATAAATGCTTTCGCGAGGAGCAATAGAAGTTATATTCGCTATAATTCCATTTTTTGTATTTCTCTGAGACCAAATGGAATTTGTTTTACGAAAATCCCGTGAAAAAAAGAAATTTGGTCTAGTTTTATAAAAATTTCTTCGAGAAAAATTCCTTTTCTTAGTATTTTTTCTTAAAAAATAAGGAGAAACCGATTTTTTCGCGGGATTTTTAAAATTATCAAATTTATGACCAAAAAGTTGAGCCCAAAAGTTGCGATACTTACTAGTGTAGCCAGCATTTACTTGTGGAATAATTAGTCCAAAGTTTAAAATTAGAACGAAAGCCAAGAAAATTTTTTTCATAAAATGTTTTTAAAAAACAAATTTAGTTTAAAAAATCCCGCGAAATTTTGCAAAGGGTTATTTCTAAAGATGTGATTTTGGTTTTTAAAATTTAAAATTTAATAAACGGGCAAAAGTTCGCGGGATTTTTTAAATATCCATTACTAAATTTCTTTCTAGCTTGTTTTTTAACTGGCGTCCGTTTTTAATTACTTTTCCCCAACCAAGTCCTTGTTCCTTATATCGAACAATAAGGCAGTCGCCATCTTTAAAATTAGATTTTGCATTCAATATCAAGTTTTTTCCCGCGAAAAAGTCAGCTTTTTGTTTTTCATCTAAATCTAAAATATTTTGTGAACAATTTTCTCCAAAAGTTCGCGCAAAATTAGTTGTTGGGTTTCCATACTCATCAATTATTTTTAAGCCGACTCGGCGATGAGCGTTTTTTATAGCGTAACTTGCTACGGATTTGTTTGTTAAATAAAAAGCGTGATCTTTCTCAATTAGAGCTAGTTTTTTAAAAATTTCGCGGGAAATTCCGTATTTTTTACAAATTCGGACGATAACTTCCGCTGTTTTATTTTTATTTAAAATTTTTAAATAATTTCCACTACCCATTTTGAGAACCTTATTCCTCGAAATCCCGCGAATTTTTCGGATCTTTGCAATAAAAAATATCTCGCTATCCCATTTATCAGATTTTTTATGTGGCCATAATCTCTTTGTGTTTTTGTGAACTTCGGGCGAAAATTCTAAATCCCCAAATTTTTTAAGACCACTGGAGTGGGGGACATCTTCTAAATTTATGGGCATAATTTCTACAGTTTCCGGGAATTTTTCGCGGAGAAATTCTACGACCATTTCATTTTCTTCTGGAGCTGAAGTACAGGTAGAATAAACCATTTCTCCTCCTGGTGCTAACATTTCAAAAGCGGAAACTATGAGTTTTTTTTGAACTTTACTGCATTCAAAAATACTTTTTTCATTCCAAGATTTTGTAAAAAAATCGGCTTTTTTTCGACCATATCCTTCCGAGCTGCACGGAGCATCTAATAAAATTTTATCAAATTCTTGTTCAAAAAAATTATTCATATAAGTTCCATCATTTTGACTAATAGCAACATTTATTAAACCTAAGCGGTCAATATTACTAGCGAGTTTTTTACTACGACTAGCAGATAATTCGTTAGCAACTAAAATCCCTTGATATTGACCAATTTTTTCCGCGAGAAAAGTAGCTTTGCTACCAGGAGCTGCACACATATCCAAAACTTTATCACCCTCTTTAGGATTTAAAACCTCAGCAGAAAGCAGAGAACTAGCCGAAACAATATAAATTTTTCCACCATAATGTTCCAAGGTCTTTCCCAAAGGTTTTTCTCGTTGATTTTCCCGTGAAATAAAAAAAGTTCGCGGGATTTTCGTAACCGGTTTTAATTCCCAGTTAGCAGGCTTTTTAAATTCTTTTTTAAAAGGGGAGTTGGTAATTCTAATTATTTTCGGCAAGGGTTCAGTACAAGTTTTAAAAAAATCTTCTTTTTCCTCAGTCGGTAGTATTCTTTTAATTCGTTCTACAAATTTTCGCGGGAATTTTTTATCCAAAGGTTCTTTCATCAGGTTGGATTGTACTAAATTTTATAAATTTAGAAATTCTTATTTCAGAGATAGTTTAAGAATATTCCTAGTAATAGCAGTATTATTAGCGTTTTTTTTGAAAAATATTCCAAATTAAAATCCCGCGAAAATTTTGATTTTATTATTTTTCTGTTAAAATTTACACGAATAAAAAATAAAAAATAAAAATGAAGTCAAATTTGTTAAAACCATTAACTTTTCTAGATGTTTTTGTGCGTTTTTTTTCTGGATTTGGAGCAGGAATTGCAGGGTCAGTTATTTTACTTATAGTATTATTTTTAGGCTGGGGGATTGTTGGTAATACTTTATCACCGGATACTGTGGCTACAAATGAATTTGGAGTGGCAACAGTTACAACAGGAACTCATCCTTTGTTTGCATATTTTATAGTGTTAGCAGTTTTTTTAGGAGTTTTGGCTGCTAATATTTCTTATATTTTAATGTCAACTGTTGTTAGTGAACATTATGCATTTCGAACAACCCTCTTAACTAATGTCTTTTTTGGTAATTTAATTCTATTAATTTTAATGATTCCTGTTTATATTATAATGAATGGATATTTTGGACATATAGCTATAGGAGTAGCCGCTCTGATTCATGCTGTTTTATCAGCAATTTTATCCTTTTTTATTTTAGAAGTTATTAATTGGTCAAAACACCTTTTAGTAAATTTATATGGTCTAGTAATTGGATTAATTCTTTTTACAATTGTGGCAGTTTTATTTTTTTCAAATAAAACCGTTTTTGCCTTTTTTGTTTTTCCTTTTTTGTTTGGATTTTTATCAATGGGAAATGCTATTGCACAAGCTGTTTATGAATGGTTTTATAAGGCGTATGGAAATGATTTTTTAAATATTGATACTCGTTTTGGAGACGATTACGGACAGGAATAATAAAATCCCGCGAAATTTCATAAAAACAAGTTTAATTTGACAAAAATTGTT
>CAZMOH010000070.1:0-4279 GCA_964567875.1 uncultured Candidatus Peribacteria bacterium
GATCACGAAAAGCGGGAGTTGTGGCTAAAATTCAAATTGGATGTGATGAAGTTTCTTCTTTAGCAGCAGTAAAATTAGCTAACGAAAATGATGATTTTTTTGCAACTATTGGAATCCATCCAAATGATGTTAAAAATATTGGAAAAGCGGTTGAATACCGTAGTAAAGGGTTTGAAAACTATCAACCGCAAGTAAAAAATTTGACTGAATTAGAAACCTTTTTTGCTAATCTTATTGAGCAAAATCCCGCGAAAATAGTAGGAATAGGGGAATGTGGCTTTGATTTTTATCATGATTCCAAAGATGATTTTTATGAATTACAAAAAGAAGCTTTTGAAATGCAGGTCCGTTTAGCGCAAAAATATAATTTACCGCTAGTTATTCATACGCGTGAAGCAAACGAGGAATTAATGGATTTTTTCGCGGGATTTCAATCTTCAACTCCTTCAAAACCACTACAATCTCCTTTGTCAGGAGGAAGTAATTTGAGAGGAGTTATTCATTGTTTTTCAGGAACTTTAGAAATGGCGAAATTTTTTACAGAAAAATATGGATTTTATTTAGGTATAGGAGGAATTATCACTTATAATAAATCAACGAAATTACGTGAAATTATAGCCCAAATTCCCGCGAAATTTTTAGTAACTGAAACTGATGCACCGTTTTTACCACCACACCAGTGGCGTAAGAAAAATTCAATTAACGAATCAACTGCTTTACCAGAAATTATCGCTAAAATTGCGGAAGTCCAAGGAATAGAGGTTTCAAAAATGGCTGAAATTTTAGAGAAAAATGCGCGAGATTTGTTTAAAATCTAAAATTTCGCGGGATTTTACTATTCAATGCTGACTAAATCACCAGTCCAAATTAGGCGATTTTTATTTGTTCCGACTGGAGTACAAGTCATTAAGGTAATCATTTTACGATCATTGGGTTGTTTCAAAACAGAAACTTCTGTTGGGGGAACAATTCGTGATTTGTTTAAAATATAAGTGTATTTTTTCCCCTTCCAGTAAACAATTGCCTCGTCGCCAGCTTTTACTTCATGTAAAAGAGCAAAGACGTCTTTAAATCGACCTGGATCCCAAGCATAATAGGACGAATGTCCAGTTAGAAAGAAGTTACCGTTATTTCCAGGTTCACGAGAAATAGGATGAACAACAACTCCGTTTTGTAATCCTTTTTGAATAGTTTTTTCTAATTGTTTCCAATTTTTATTATTAGGGACCGAAATTAACGGAACATTTTTTTTAATTCGCGGCAAAACAATGCGATTATCAGCTGGATAAACAAGCATTTCTTTAAAAGTTTTTTTCGCTGAGTTTTCTTGCTCAAATTTTACTTCTTTTTTAGGAGTAGCCACTTTGGCTAGTTTAGGAACAGGTTTTGGCTTAAAAGCTTCTTTTAACTCGGTGATAGAAGTTTGGAGTTTAAAACTAGCTATTTCGGCAAAAGCGGAATAATTTAAAGCCACGTGGCTAACTCCCCAAACACTGATTGTTGTCACCATAAAAATAGCCATTTCTTTCCAAAGTGGGCGTCGTTTTTTTAATTTTAACTGAAAATCTCGCGAAATTTTGGGATAAGAATTTTTTCTAATTTTTTGCTGATATTCCCAGTAATGTCCAAAATGTAACTGTTTTTCGTGTGGAAATCTAGCTGGTTTGAGGCGATGCGGCTTAAGTCCGTGTTTTCGTTTCATTTTTTTGTTTTTTAGACAAATCAGGCTATTTTACCTTTTTTATGCAAGGTTTTCAACTCTTTAGACTTGTATATTTTTAGATAATGTTTTTATTAAAAATTTCGCGGGATTTTTTAAAAAATGCTAAACTGATTGACGATGAATTTTGATTGGTTGGTTTCAATAGCAACGGCTCTACTGGCTTCAGTTTTGGGAAACGGTGGAGATTTACCTGTTCCTAAGCCAGTGCCAAAATCCCGCGAAATTTTACAAAAAGATTTAGCAAAACCGGCAACAGAGGCTGATTTTATTAAAGAATTTAACGGAATTTTAAACGGAAAATTTATTCCGCGAGAGAAGTTAGCCGCTTTTTCACAAAAAAAATTAACCAAAGAAGTCTTTGTGAAAAATTTATTACAAAAAGTTGAGGAAAAATTACCGAATGATTTTCAATACCCACCTTTAAAAAACGCGATAAAATTTCGCGATATTTCGGAAAAAAATCCGATATTTGAATCAGCACAAAAACTAAAATCTTTAGAAATTTTACCAGAAAATAATGGTTTTTTTGGTCAGCCCAATAACCCTAATCCAGTTGTTTCCATTGCTGAAATGAAACAAACAATTCGGCGAGCTTTTGATGAAAAAGGAAACTTAAATTATTTTCAAGATAAAGATAATGACGGAGTACCTAATTCTTTAGATGCCTGTCCGGATATTCCCGCGAAAAATGGTTGTCCTGAATCAACGGTTGATGATAAGTTTCCCAATGACACTGTTTTAAAAGTTTCAGATGAAGTAAAAGTTTCGGAAGGAAAGGAAATAGAAATTGGCGATAAATTTTGGGCAATTATTTTTGACCCGGTTTCTGGAGAAATTTTTTCGCAAAGTAAGTCGTTAACCGTTACCAAATAAATGGAAAAACTTTTGCAAGGGCGAGTTATTTCAGGACAAAAATTAGCGAAAAAGTTTGGAATAGCCACAGCCAATTTAGAAATTTTCGCGGGAAATTTGTCAGAGACAGGAGTTTATATCGTGGAATCTTTTTTACCAACTGGTGAAAAGTTATCGGGTGTGATGCATTACGGGAAGCGGGAGACTACGGATAGCCAGTTTTCAGTAGAAGTTCATTTTTTGGATTTTTCGCGGGATTTATATGGTGAAAATTTAAAAATTAAGGTCTTACAAAAAATTCGGGAAACACGGAAGTTTTCGTCGGTAGAACAACTCTTTTCTCAAATAAGAAAAGATATTACCCAAACTAGAAAATTCTTTCTTAGGCGCAAAATAAAAGAAATTTGGAAAAATTTAGACCAAAAATCCCGCGAAATTTTAGCTGAAAAGGCTTTTAGCAAAGTTTCTAAATTACCAGATTTTTTATCCGCGAAAAATATCTATATTTACGCACCAAAAAGTGATGAAATAGCTTTTGTTGATAAACTATGTGCGAAATTTCCAGAAAAAAAATATTTTTTCCCCAAAATTATTAACGGCGAAATGAAATTTTTTCGCGGGATTTTTTACGAATTAAAAGTAGGAAAGTGGGGAATTCGTGAACCGCAGGCTTCAAATCAGCTCGCTCCTTTATCAGAAGAGAAAATAGGAAAAGTTGAGTCAACTTTAATTTTTGTGCCAGCGCTGGGAGCAGATTTCGCGGGAAATCGTTTAGGAAACGGGGGAGGGTTTTATGATTGGTTTTTACAAAAAGTTTTAGTTTCAAGTAAACCTCCTCTTGCTACACCTTGTCAGGGGGAGAATGTAAAGACGATTTGTGTTTTGCCAGAATTCGCTGTTTTTCCAGAAATTCCAGTAGAGGAGTGGGACATTAAGATTGATGAGGTTTTAGTTGTTTAGAAAATCCCGCGAAATTTTTGCACTTCCTTTAGAATTTATTTAAAATTTCTCGGAAAAAAATGTTAACCATTTCAACATGACTCCAAAATATAAACGAATTATGCTCAAACTTTCTGGAGAAGCGCTTCTAGGAGAAAAACAATTTGGAATTGATTATAAGGTTTTAGATAAAATTTGTGAGGAAATAACTAGTGTACATAAACAAGGTGTAGAAATTGTAATTGTGGTTGGGGCTGGGAATATTTGGCGAGGAGCAGAAAACTCTGATTCAGGAATTGATCGTGTGCCGTCAGATTATATTGGAATGTTAGGAACAGTAATGAATGCCGTGGCTTTACAAGCAAATTTAGAGAAAAAACATAAAATTCAAACACGAGTTGCTTCATCTTTAGATATTCCGGCAATCGTTGAACCATATATAAATCGGCGAGTTTTACGACATTTAGAAAAAAATCGTATTGTGATTTGTGCGGCGGGGACTGGAAATCCTTTTTTTACAACGGATTCAGCAGCAGCTTTGCGAGCTTTGGAATTGAATTGTGATATTTTGTTTAAAGCAACAAATGTGGATGGGGTTTATGATGCAGATCCTGCGAAAAATTCAAACGCTAAAAGATATACAAAAGTTTCCTTTGATGAAGTTTTAGAAAAAGATTTAAAAGTAATGGATGCAACAGCTATTGCGCAATGTCGAGACAATAATATGCCAGTTTTAGTTTTCAAACTCAAAGAAGATGGAGCTTT
>CAZMOH010000071.1:0-4205 GCA_964567875.1 uncultured Candidatus Peribacteria bacterium
GTCTTCCTGTTCTTTACGATACCCATCAACATCAACTGTCACAAACACCTTGTCATCATTTTCTGCCCACAAAATGTTTTTTAATAAAGTTTGTAGGGAACTAAGGGTTTTCCCATTTCGACCAATGAGTTGCGCGGCATGATCAGTTTCAATGTTTGCTTTATAGTGACCATTTTCTTCCATAACAGTTACACAAACATAATTTGCGCCAAACTCGTCTAGCAAGCGTTTTAGGGTTTTTTGAATAATTGTTTCCATTTCCTACTGGGTTTTTTCCGCAAAATACTAAAAAATATCTCAGATTCGTCAAGAAATCCCGCGAATTATTTTCCGAGGAATTGAACTTGAATTAAATTCACAATCACATAAGCCAAAAATGTTACTATTAAACCACCTACAGCATACATAATTGTTTTTTTAGCATCTTCTTTATTATCGGAAATCGAACCAACCATATATTGATAACCACCATAAATAAGGGCCAGAACGGCAATTGTCCCCGCTAGTTTTGTCGCTAAATCAATCATTTTAATAATAATTATAACAATATCTCCCAGCTTAACTTGTCCCGTTTTTATACGATGAGATAAAGCTTTTGTAGCATCTGTTGCTCCGTTTTCAGAGGGAATAATTCCCTCAAAATCAGAATAATCTCCTGCTGTAGTGGTGTCAGCGTAGGTTATAGAAGATGTTAATATTTGTGGTAATACTCCTCCATTAAAAACTAAAAATCCCGCGAAAATAATTGCCAAAATGTTTTTCTTCATTGTAAAAAAACTTACTTTCAGTCGAATTATAACAAAAAACTAAAAATTTCACTAAATTTTGATTTAATTCCGATAAACTTTTATTCTTTACAAAAATTTCGCGGGATTTTTCGAAATTTGTTAGAATAAAAAAAATGAAAAAAATTATTTTAATTTTCGCAGGATTTTTATTTTTTTCAACAACTTGGGCAACTGAGGAAATGTTAACTTGCCCTCGTTTAGATGAAATCCGCGAAAAAATTAATACTCAAAAAAATTGTGATAAGAATCAGTTCTTGGAATTATCAGCTGATAAAGTCTTTCGTCCTGAATTGGATTATTTTAAAGAAGAAGTTGTTGATAAAATAATGTTGGACAATGTCTCTAATCCTAATTGGCTAGCGGAAAAGGGAATACAAGAGTTAAGAATTCATAAACTTTGTTTAGAAAAATCCTGCTATATTATGTTGAATCAGTGTGATACAAATAAAAATTACAAAGAAGATAATGCTCAACTTGTTTGGTGTAAAAATACGGCTGAAAATATTTTTGAAATTGAAAAAACAAGGATAAAAACAGCTGTTTTAGAAAACCAAAAAAGAAAGACCCGCTCCGCTTTCCGTGAAAAATTTCGCGCTATAGAAGTTCGAGCTGATCAATATCTCGTTCCTAATTTAATTAGCTTTATTAAAGAATTTAAAAGATTTACTGATAAAATTACCGCTTTTATCTTAAATCCTTTGCAATAATTTCGCGGGATTTCTAGCTAGACAAAAGTTATCCGTTCTGACATACTACAAACCACCAAATGACTGATTATAATTTTGCTAATGATTTAAAGGAAATTCTCACGAAAATTCGGGAGTATTACGCCAGTATAACTAAAAAACAAGAAGAACTTATTACGAAAGCTTTTTGGTATTCAGAAGAAGCTCATCGTGAACAAAAAAGAATGTCTGGCGAACCATATTTCATCCACCCCATCGCTGCCACAAAAATTCTTTTATCAATTAATCCCGACATTGAAACTATTGTAGCCTGTCTTTTACATGATGTTATTGAAGACACTCCTGTTACTGCTGAAGATATTGAGAAAGAATTTGGAACAGAAATTAGATTTTTATGTGAAGGAGTAGAAAAAGTTGCTAAAATTCGTGTCCAAAAAAATCCCGGGTTGAAGAAATTTGAAAACTTTCAAAAACTGTTCATTGCTATGGGAAAAGATATTCGCGTGATTTTTATTAAACTAGCGGATAGAATTCATAATCTAAGAACTCTTCAACATGTCCGGCAAGAAAAACAAGAAAGGATTGCTCACGAATCTCTAGAAATTTACGCTCCAGTTGCCAGTCGTTTAGGTTTATTTGAATTTAAAACAGCTATTGAAACCGAGTGTTTTAAGGTTTTACATCCACAAGATTATCAACGACTTAGCCAAGAAATTATTGAAACTAAAAAAGTCCGCGAAAAATTTATTAAACAAGCCCGCAAAGAAATTTTGAAAATTGCTCAAAAAGAAGATTTTTTAGAAGAAATTATTGAATTATCTGGTCGCGAAAAAACGATTTATTCCGTTTATAAAAAAATGAAACGGAAAAAAATAGAACACGTTGATGGTATTTTTGATTTATTGGGATTACGGATGATTGTTAAAACAAATGCTGATTGTTATCGAGCTTTAGGACTTTTTCACCGACACTGGCGACCAATCCCTGGTAGATTTAAAGATTACATTTCAGTTCCCAAAGCTAATGGATATCAATCCTTACACACAACCGTTTTAGGATTAGGGCAATCTAAATTACCGATTGAAATACAAATCCGCACTAAAAAAATGCACTTAGATGCTGAAAAAGGTCCTGCCGCTCATTGGGCTTATAAAGAACTCGGGCATTCTAAATTTAATGAAGAATATATTAAGAAAACAGCCTGGATTCCTGATAAAATTTCACTTTCTGAGCCAGCTAGTGCTGAAGATTTTTTCGCGGAAGTTTCGCAATCTATTTTGGAAAAGAAAGTTCATGTCTTTACTCCTAACGGAGATATTAAATTTTTGCCTAAAAATGCCACTCCAGTTGATTTTGCTTATTCCATTCATTCAGATATTGGAGAAACTTGTGTTGGGGCGATTGTTAATGGAATAATTAAACCTTTAGATCATCCGTTAAAAAATGGAGATGTTGTTAAAATTATTACGAAAAAAGGGAAACTTCCTAATCCCTTGTGGTTAAAATTTGTAAAATCAGCTAGTGCTCGTGATAAAATTCAAAATAAATTAAAGAAAGAAGGAATTCCTATTCCTCAGCGAACCGAAAAACCCGCGAAAAAACAGAAAATTAAATCAAAAGTTAAAATTACACCAAAAATTAAAAAAATCTCCTCTAAACCAGAACTAGTTATTGGTAGCACAACTGGTTTACCTTATAAATTTGCAACTTGTTGTAATCCGGGAATTGGAAAAAATTTAGTAGCATATAAATCTCGTGGGACGAAGTTTACAATTCATGAAGCAGATTGTCCTGAATTAGCTGATTTAGATCCAGAAAAATTCTTTGAAGCTGTTTATCAAAAACTCGCGAAAATTAGGGTTAGAACCTTTACTAGACGAGTAGGAATTTTAAGAGATTGTACTATTGAAATAGCTGATTTAGGGATAAATATCAAAAATGTTAAATATGAAAGTAAAGTTTTAGATAAAAATGCCAGTCTGGTTTTTGATTTAATGATTAACTCTGATCGCGAACTATCAACTTTAATTCATAATTTGCAAAAAATTCGCGGGATTTCCGAGGTTGAACAATTGACGTAAGGAATAATCTATGGCAGAATGGCGACCTGTTCTTTAAAATTTCGGGGGTGCTAGGTTTTGACAGAGAGATTCGAAGTTGATATCTGGCGTTGACGGCGTGTTAGGTTCGCCGGAAGATCCAATCTAACGATTTAATAAGTGCAAACTTACGAAAACACTTTAGCTTAAATAGCTTCCGTAAAGCATTTGCTCCTCGAGCTTACGCTTACGCAGCTTAGTTTTAAGTTAAATTTACCAAATCGCGCTTGAGCCGTTTTGCTCGCGTGTAGTTAGAAATTTTGGCCTAACGGTTTCTAGCTTTATTTTAAGGCCTTACTTTAAAAAAATCGCGGGATTTTTTAAAGGACATTTTATCCGCGCGTTTTAGAAGTTTTTGGCTCCGCTTTTGAGCTTCTGGAACGTTAAAACAAGCGGAGATATCAGCGTAGAAGGATATTAATTTCCTCTTTGGACGCCGGTTCGAGTCCGGCCACCTCCACCAGATTTTAGAGAAAAAATGGCAGATATTAAAAATAAGTGGCATTTAAGTTTGTTAAAAATCCCGCGAAATTTTTGATTTTAAAGGTTTCCTAGATTCAGTCTAGGATCTTTGTGTAGATGTGTGAATTCAAACTTCAACAAAAACTTGGCTCATATAAAGTTCAAACTCT
>CAZMOH010000072.1:0-3934 GCA_964567875.1 uncultured Candidatus Peribacteria bacterium
TTTTTTTATTTCTTCAATATTATCTTCTCCGAAACTATCAATTAAAACTTTTTCAGTATTATCTTTGTCTAATTTTATTTTACTAGTACCTGATGGATGAAAATAAAATTCATTATTCTCCAGTTTTAAGTGATTATTAGTAATAGCACTAATAATAGCGTTTCCTGATTTAAAATGATGTAAAACATAACTAAAAATAACAGCATTTATAGAATTATCTTCAACACTTTCTATATATTTATCAAAGTCTAGATTTTTTACTTCAGCTTTTTTTAATTTATCAAATAATTTATATCTTCTTGTGAATTCATTTGTTCTCGTGGAATCTTTTTCTATGTAAGAAGGGGTATTTCCTCCAATTTGATTTTTCATATGTTCAACAAGTTGTGGCGCACTATCAATACCTATATATTTAATATTATCAAGAGTGCCATGTTTTTCATTTAATTTATCTAATATAGCAGTAACAGTATCTCCACCACCAGAACCACAATCAACAATAACTTCTTTACTATTATTTTTTTTCGCGAGATATTCCCCAGCCATATAATTAGCTTGTTTTAGATGAGGAACTTGTGAATTAGGATCAACTAGTTTCCAAAACCAAGAATCAGGATCTGGGATGTTATCGGTTCCTTTATTCATACTTCCAAACAAAACAACTGCTAAATCCTTAAGATCTTGGCTAGTCAATAGGCAGTTTTGTAGTTCATATATTTCTTCTATTTCTTCACTATCCATCAATCCCTCGCCTGCTTTTTTTAGATATTCTGTAGTTAGTTTTCCAGCTTCAATTATTTTTTTTACTAAACTTTCATGTTCTTTGGTAAATGTTAGTCTTTCTAGACCCTTTTTTAGTTCTTTTTCTAATTCATCAAATCCTTGAAAATCAGATAAAACTAACGGACTCTCTGGGGTTGTTTCTTTTTTATCCATTTTTTAATTAATAATTAAATTAAGTATGAATACATTATATATATATATATTGATATGTCAATAGAAATTTTATTAAATTCTATAATTTTAAATATTTTTTTATTCCAGCAGGAAATTTCGCGGGATTTTTTTAACAAAAAAGATAAAAACTTTAAGTCCAGACGTAATTTATCTTATAAGTAGTATAAAATACGGGCTTGGTTTTTTATTGAAATCCCGCGAAATTTTTGTATAGTTGCCGTACTTTACAATTTTAAAAATGGGAAAAAAATCGATGGAAAAAATCGTTTCATTATGCAAGAGAAGGGGATTCGTCTTTCCAGGATCAGAAATCTACGGTGGATTTGGTAATTCTTACACTTATGGACCACTTGGGGCCGAATTGAAAAAGAATATTAAAGACTTGTGGTGGAAAACCTTTATTCACAATCGTGAGGATATGACGGGAATTGATGGTGATATTATTTTGCATCCAAAAACTTGGGAGGCGAGCGGTCATGTTGGGGGATTTAATGACCAAATGGTTGATTGTAAAAATTGTAAAGCCCGCTTGCGAGCGGATCATCTTGTTGAAGAAGCTTTAGGAATTGATTGTGAAGGAAAATCAGATGAAGAAGTAACCCAAATAATTCGCGAGAATTCACTCCAATGTCCGAAATGTGGAAAACAGGATTTTACTGAAGTTCGACAATTTAACTTGATGTTTTCAACGCAAATGGCCAAAACTGGTGAAAATTCTATTGCTTATTTACGACCAGAAACAGCCCAAGCAATTTTTCTAGAATTTAAAAATGTTGTTGATTCAACTCGCTTGAAATTGCCTTTCGGAATTGGGCAAATTGGAAAGGCTTTTCGTAACGAAATTACACCGGGAAACTTTATTTTTCGCCGACTAGAATTTGAACAAATGGAAATTGAATATTTTATCCGTCCCGAAAACTGGGAAGAAATTTTTGAAAACTGGTTTACAGAAATGAAAAAGTGGTGCGAAAAAATTGGTTTAAATCCCGCGAATTTTCATCCTTACGAACATCCAGCCGAAAAACTTTCCTTTTATTCTAAACGAACAATTGACATTGAATACGACTTTCCATTTGGACGAAAGGAACTTTATGGATTGGCCTATCGAACGGATTACGATTTGGGTCGGCACGAAGAATTTTCGCGGAAAAATCTTCATATTCATGATGAACAAACCGGACAAAAGATTTTACCACACGTGATTGAGCCAACTTTTGGTTTAGATCGCACTATTTTAGCAGTTTTATGTGAAGGATTTACCGAAGAAACTTTGGTAGACGGTTCTATGCGAACAGTTTTAAAACTTGTGCCGTCACTAGCGCCAGTGAAAGTAGCAGTTTTTCCACTAATGAAAAAAGATGGACTTCCAGAAAAATCCCGCGAAATTTTAGAACAATTACGAAGCTTTGGGTATGTGGAATATGATCAATCGGGTGCAATCGGTAAACGCTATCGTCGTCACGATGAAATTGGAACACCGGTTTGTGTAACTGTGGATTACGATACTTTGGATAAAAATTCAGCAGATTTTGAAACAGTGACAATTCGTGACCGCGATACAATGCAACAAGAACGCGTGAAAATAGTAGATTTAGTCAGTGTTTTGAGTACTAGATATTTCGGTTAATTTCGCGGGGTTTTATTTAATAAGTTCTAGATTAGGACTATAGGGAGTTAATTCAACTTTAATTAAGTTAACAGGAATTTGTGTCTCTATTTGAATAGTATCTTTATCTATATTTTTAGGGCGATCTTCAGCTATTATTATTTTTTTTATGTCATCAGATACTAATAGTTGCTGTTTTTTTATAATCTCAATTATTTTAGTTGTTTTTTCTCGACTTTTGGGGACTGTGAAATGAGTTAAGTTTCCAAGTCCTAACCTATATATTTTATTTAACTGAATATATCTAATGCCTGCAGTTAGAATTATAAAATTCTTGAATTTATTATGTTTTATTTTTGAATTTAAAGTGAATTCTCTTAAAACTTTTTTATCAATATTAGAAGGGTTATATAATGAAAAAAACAATTCCCGCCAATTTTCTGGGTGTCGTTTTACTAATTCTTTAAAAAATGAATCTCCTCGAAAATATGGTGCCCATTTAAACTTATCAGGAACAATTCCATTATTTTCATTATTAGTTCTAGTTAAAGTATCATCTAGATCGGATATAACTAATACTCTTTTTTTGCGTTTGTTCATTTTCTAAATAAAAATTATCAAGTCATTGTTAATTTCGCGGGATTTTCTTCAAAATATCTATTTACCTGTTCCCACATATTTATTGCTGTTTTTTGATCTGTTTTTCTTCTTAATATGTTCCAGATATTATTCTGGAAATATTTTTCATCTTTACTACAGAGAGCTTTTTTGAGAATTAAAATTTCATTTTCACTAAAACTTTCATCAGATAAAAGATTATTTATTAACTCGTTCCTTTGAATAATAGCATTTATTATAAATCTTATTTCAATTAAAACCTGCAGGATGTCAGTATATTTTGTAAAAGAATTTAGTTCTATTGTTTTTTTTGCTAGGATATCGTTTATTTTTTGCTTGGTGGAATTACCGTTTATTTTAGGAAATTGAGGAGTTATATTCATAATTTCGCGGGATTTTTAGAGATCATTTAAATCTTGTGATATTTGGTAAATACAGTTGTAAACTTTTTCAACTACCTTCATAGAGTTTAAATAATCTTTAAAGTATTCTTCTGAGTTATTTTTCTTTAGACTATCTAAGTTTTCATTTTTATAAAATCTTAAAATAACTGCTAACTTTGTTTTTGTAAATCTTGCTAAGTCTTCAATACGGGAGTTAACATTTTTATTTTTTAATGCTTTTAATACTGTTTGTGTATCTTTAATTAATTCCGTTTGAGATTTTACTCTTGAGTAATTTTCTAAGTCAGGAAAAAAATCAGTTATACTATTTGGATCTAAATTTAAAATTTCATTTTTGATTTGGTCTGAG
>CAZMOH010000073.1:0-3875 GCA_964567875.1 uncultured Candidatus Peribacteria bacterium
CTTTACAACCCTAAAATTGTTCGACGGAGCGCGAGCGTCAGCGAGCGCTCCTAGTCTTGACTAAGTTCCTATCTGCCGAAGGCGAAATCTTGCGCATTTCCCCGCGAAAAAAATAAGGAAGAAATGAACAAAGATCCTAGACTAAATCTGGGAAACAAATCCCTCTTTAACTAAGAGAAAATAAGTTAAAACTATTTATTTCTTTTTCCGCGAAAATCGTCTTTTTGTAGTTTTAGGAGCTTTCTCAATAATTTTCTGGCATTCTTCCAAAGTTAATTTCGCGGGATTTTCAATATCCTTAGGGATTTTAACATTCCTTTTGCCAGACTTAATATAAATCCCATACGGACCACGCAAAAGCTGAATGTCTTCTTTTTCCCAAACTTGAATGTATTTATTTTTTTCTTTTTCACGCTTCTCATTTAGTAATTCTAAAGATTTTTCCAAAGTAATAGTGAATGGACTTTCTGGTTTAATGGAAACAAAAAGTTTTCCAACCTTAATATATGGACCAAATCGTCCAAAATTCGCGAGAATTTCTTCTCCTTCAGGTGTTTTCCCAACTACTCGCGGTAGCTTAAACATTTCCAAGGCTTCGTCTAAAGTGATAGTTTTTATTGATTTTCCTTCAGGAATAGAAGCAAATCGTGGTTTTTCTTCATCATCTTTGGTCCCAATTTGAATCATCGGCCCAAACCGCCCAATTCGAGCAATAACTGGTTTACCTGTTTCTGGGTCAGTCCCTAATTCGCGAACCTGCATAGCATCTTCCCGCGAAATATCTACTGAATCCGTAATTGTTTTATGAAAATCTTTGTAAAAATTCTTAATAATTTTTTGCCACTCCGTTTTTCCCATAGCAATTTTGTCAAAATCTTCTTCAACTTTTCTCGTAAATCCGTAATCCACAATTTTTGGAAAATATTTAACTAAAAAATCTGTCACAACTTCTCCCAAATCTGTCGGCAAAAGTTTATTTCGAACTACATCATACATTTCTTTTTTCGCGGAATTTTCTATCTTATTATTTTTTAAAGTTATAATTTGCACTTCTCGCTCTTTCCCTTCGCGGTCAGTTTTTTCGATATATTTTCTATTCTGAATAGTGGAAATTGTTGGCGCATAAGTAGATGGTCGTCCAATTCCTTCTTCTTCTAATTTTTTAACTAAACTAGCTTCAGTATAGCGCGCTGGCGGACGAGAAAAAGTTTCCTTTCCTTGCATTTGTAATAGGGAAAGACTTTGCCCAACTTTTAGCGGTGGCAACATTTTTTTCTCTAAAGGATTGTTTTCTGTTTCATCATCAGAGCTTTCAAAATAAACATCCAAAAATCCCGCGAAAATTACAACTTCCCCTTGAGCTTTTAGTTCTTCCTTGGTGGTAGAAATGGAAATTAGCGCCGTTGTTTTTTCAAGTTTGGCGTCTGCCATTTGGCTAGCAATAGCTCGTTTCCAAATTAAATCATAAAGTCTTTGTTCTGTTGAATCTTTCCCTGCTTTTCGTACTGAAAAATCTGTGGGGCGAATCGCTTCGTGTGCTTCTTGTGCACCTTTGCTTTTGGTTTTGTATTTTCGTGTTTTTACAAATTCTTTCCCATAAGATTTTGTAATTTCTTGTACAGCTCCTGCTATAGCCAATTCTGATAAATTTAGGGAATCTGTACGCATATAAGTAATTTTTCCTGCTTCATATAACTTTTGAGCCGCTCTCATAGTATTGGCTACACTAAATCCTAATTTTCGTGATGCTTCTTGTTGCAGAGTAGAAGTTGTAAAAGGTGGGGCTGGAGATTTTTTCGCGGGTTTTGATTCTAGATTTTTAACAGAAAATTCGGCATCTAAACATTTATTTAAAAACTTTTCCGCCTCGGAAAATCCCGCGAATTTTTTAGGTAATTCCGCTTTTAAAATACTTCCTTTCCCTAAATCAAATTCCGCTGTTATTTTAAAACTTGATTTTGAATCAAAACTTTCAATTTCTCGTTCCCGATCAACAATTAATCTAACTGCTACTGATTGCACTCGTCCTGCAGAAAGCCCCGCCTGAATTTTTTTCCATAAAACAGGAGAAAGCTCGTATCCAACTAGACGATCTAAAATTCGGCGCGCTTGTTGCGCATCAACTAGGTTTTGATCAATAGTTCGCGGGTTTTTTACTGCATTTAAAATTGCGGGCTTAGTAATTTCGTGAAACACAATTCTTTTTGTTTTCTGGGGATCAAGTTTCAAAGCATGACAAACATGCCAAGCAATTGCTTCCCCTTCGCGATCTTCATCAGCTGCAAGCCAAACTTCGGCTCCCTTTGCTGCTTTTTTTAATTCCGCGACAACTTTCTTTTTATCGTCGTTTATTTCGTAATGTGGGGTAAATTTACCGCTTTCAATATCAATATTCATGCCCTTACTCGGCAAATCACGAATATGTCCATAACTAGATTTTACTTGAAAATCTTTTCCTAAAAATTTCTCTAAAGTTTTAGCTTTAGCTGGAGACTCTACTATGACAAGGTTTTTCGCCATTTTTTTAATTTAAAAAATTATTTTTCGCGGGAATCTTAGAGTTTAAATTTATTTTTGGCAAAAGAAGTGATAATTTCGCGGGAATTAAAACGCATAAAACCACCGCTATTTTAAAAAAATTATAAATTCTCGCGAAAAAAAAGAATCTAGGTAAACTTTAAAATATGAAAATCCTGGCTTTTGAAACTTCTTGCGACGATACTGGCGTTGCTATCGTGGAGAATGGAACAAATGTTTTAGCTTCTGTAAAGGTTTCGCAGTTAGAACACGAAAAATACGGCGGAGTTGTGCCAGAAATTGCCGCCCGACTTCATTCGGAAAACTGGCGCGGAGCACTAGAAGAATGTTTAAATTTCGCGGGAATTTCTCCACAAGAAGTTGACGCTTTGGCAGTCACCAAAGGTCCTGGTCTACAAACTTCACTTTTAACCGGGACAACTGCTGCCAGTTTTTTGGCTTTATTGTGGAAAAAACCAGTTATCCCTGTTCATCATATTTTTGGACACATTTCATCAATTTGGTTAGATGAAAATCCCGCGAAATTTTCTGAAAAATTTCCTGTCCTTGTGATGACTGTCTCGGGCGGACACACTGAATTTTTCTTACAAAAAGATATGACGGAAGTGGAAAGACTAGGTGGAACTCTAGACGATGCGGCAGGAGAAGCTTTTGATAAAGTTGCGAAAATGCTTGGTCTGGGCTATCCCGGCGGTCCAATTGTTGGAAAGTTAGCGAAAAATGGTAATAGAAATAAGTTTAAATTCCCTCAACCACTTCTAGGGAAAGCTTCGCTTGATTTTTCTTTTTCTGGTGTCAAATCAGCTGTTTATCGCGAAATTGAAAAAGAAAAACTTCGTTTGAATTCTCCCCCTGACAAGGGGGAGCGAGAGGGGGTTTTAAAAAATAAATTCAATTTCTCTGAAAAATTTATAGCTGATATTTGTGCTAGTTTTGAGCAAACCGTAACCGAAATTTTTATTAAGAAAATTAAACGAACTATCGCGCAAAATCCCGCAGTTAAAGCAGTTCATTTTGTTGGTGGAGTCAGTGCTAATAGCTTTTTGCGAGAAAATCTTGCGAAATTTTTAAGTTCACAAGGGCGAGAATTACGAATCCCTGCAAAGTTTGAATATTGTACTGATAACGCCGCAATGATTGGGGGAGCTGCTTATTGGTTGTATGAAAAAAATCCAGAAATCGCCAAAATTCAGTACATTGATGCTGATTCAAGATTAACAATTTAAAATTCCGTTTTTAGAAAAAATTAATTTGAAGTGTAAACAATACTTTTTTCTGTTTCACCTTTTTTTATCTCTTTATCATTAACCAAGTTGCTTTTAATAAAAATACCATTG
>CAZMOH010000074.1:0-3820 GCA_964567875.1 uncultured Candidatus Peribacteria bacterium
TCAGCCTTTCGTATTTTGATTTATTGTGAACATTTTTATATTTTATCTCAAAACGTTTATCTTTAAATGGTATTTCTTTAATTTTTCTATATTTTTCTTCTGGTGAATCTCCTTCATCTATTTTAGCTATATTAAAAACTTTCCTCATAGTTTCCAGTAAAGTTTTTTTTAATTCTTCAGGGAAATCTTCTTTATTTAAATTATCCCATAATAATGTAAGTTTGTAGTCCGATGTTTTATATTCAATTGAGTTTGGATCTGCCATTTTATTGAGTTTTTAAGAAATTTGACAACAAACTACAAAAAAAATAAAAAAAGTCAAATATAAAACTTGATAAATTTACGTTAAAAAAAATTTCTGTTAAAATTCTAATAATGCAATATATTTTACTCGGTCTCGTGCTTCTGATTGGTGGCTACTTTATGCTAACTTTTAATTCTTTTGTGTCGCTTAAGAACAAGATTAAAGCGGCTTGGAGCGATATAGATGTCCAGCTCAAAAAACGGCATGATTTAGTTCCCAAATTAGTAGATATTGTTAAAGGATACACGAAACACGAAACTTCCACTTTGGAAAAGGTAACCGAGATGCGAACCAGAGCGATGAATTCGGTATCGGTAGCTGATAAATCACAAAAAGAATCAATGCTGTCGGGAGCGTTAAAATCAATTTTGGCCATTGCGGAAAACTACCCTGATTTAAAGGCCAATCAAAATTTTTTGGAATTGCAAAAAGAAATTGCGAAAGTTGAAGATGATATTCAAATGGCCCGCCGTTATTATAACGGTTCAGTTAAACAATTTAATACTAAAATTCAGACTTTTCCGAATCTTTTCGTAGCCCAAATTCTTGGTTATAAACAGGAAAATTTCTTTGAATTAGAAAATGACAATGAACGAAAAGTTGTTGATGTGAAGTTCTAAAATCCCGCGAAATTATGAAAACAATAACAAAATTCACCTTCGGTCTACTCATATCACTTATTTTCGCGGGAAATTCCTACGCGTGGACGATTACGGATTTCCATTCAGATATTGTGCTAAATCCCGATGGTTCGGCGAATGTTACGGAAACAATTACTGGTGATTTTTCGCGGGATTTATGGAAACATGGAATTTATCGTTACATTCCGTTTCGTTCTAAAACTAGTAATGGAAAAATAAATTACACACCGATTTCGCAAGTATCAGTTACAAATGAAAATGGAAATCCGCGCAATTTCCAACAATCGGAAAAGAATGATAACATTTTTCTAAAAATTGGAGATGCTGACAAAACAGTTAAATCCCGCGAAATTTATGTTATTAAGTATTTGGTTAAAAATGTGCCGAAAAGTTTCCCCGAGAACGATTTTGACGAGTTTTATTGGAATGTGACAGGAAACGATTGGGATGCAGTTATTGAAAAAGCTTCGGCAACAATTACTTTGCCCCGTTCTTCACAAATTAATAAAACTATCTGTTTTACAGGAAAATATGGAAGTACAGCCCAAAATTGTTCAGCGACTATTGAGGAAAATAGAAAAGCAAATTTCGCGGGAAATTCGCCGTTACAAATTGGTGAAGGTTTGACGGTTGACTACGGGTTTGACCGCGGAATTGTCAAAACGACAAAATTAACTGATATCCCGTGGTGGAAAAAATTTGGAGCTTGGATTTTAGCAGCTTTAATGCCTCTTTTGTCTATTGGTTATGCTTGGAAAAAAAGAAAAGAACTGGAAGTTGATAAACCAATTATTCCTAAATATGAACCGCCAGAAAACTTGCACCCAACTATGGTTGGAACAGTGATTGACGGGAAATATGATAAAAGAGATTTTACAGCGGGAATTATTGATTTGGCGACACACGGACTTTTGGAAATTGAAAAAAAGCAAGTAAAAGGTTTGGTTTGGGACTTTGATGAATATTTTTTAAAGAAAAAACCCGCGAAAAAAGATTTCCACTCAGAGATTAGAAAAAGCTTTTATGATAAATTATTTAAAAATAGAGAAGCAGGAATTTATCCGAGTAGAAATAGAGAATATATGTATGAAATATTTAATTCACTTAAAAAGAAAGCTAAGTTAAGAAAACATTTTAAAACTCTTGGCGGTGGACTAGCAATTAGTGCTTCTCTCATTGTATTCTTTCCATTGATAGTAGGATATTTGCGGAAAATAACTGAAACTGGTTTAAATAATGTTCAATTAGTTTTTGGTTCGTTCATTTTAGCAATTGTCGCGGGATTTTCAATGTATCCTAAACGCACTAAAGCTGGATTTGAATTGGCACACGAAGCTAAATGTTATCGCGAATTTTTGGAAACAGCAGAACTTGATCAGTTAAATTGGGCCGAAAAACAAGAAATTTTTGAAAAAAATCTACCGTATGCTGTAGCTTTTGGATTAACTAACAAATGGACAAACGTTTTTGGTAATACCATTCAACCTCCACAATGGATACACACGAATAATGTGAATGATTTATCGCGAGATATTTCACGCATTACAACTGATATTTCTCGTAATATTCAAGCTCCGCGGAATTCTTCCGGTGGCAGTGGGTTTAGTGGCGGAGGCGGATTCTCTGGTGGTGGCTCCGGTGGAGGCGGAGGTGGAAGTTGGTAAAATTTCGCGGGAATTTTAGTTATTTAAAGTTTTTTGAATTAAAAAATTGACAAAACCTTTTTCAATCATAAAATCGCGGAGCTTTTTTAATTTTTATACAAAATAGGTAGATTTCACGGTCGCAGAAAACGTTTTGAAAAACGGGAACCTGTGCGTAAACATCGTTTAAATCATCAAATAAAGGCTTCCGAAGTTCGTTTAGTTGATGAAAAAGGCGAATTACTAGGAGTAATGTCGACCACTGAAGCTCAACAAAAAGCCCATGAACTGGGAGTTGATCTTGTGGAAATCTCACCTAAAGCTAATCCACCAGTCTGTAAACTTATAGACTATGGAAAAATGCTGTATGCTCTTAAGAAAAAGGAACAACAAACCAAGAAAGCTTCTAAAGCAAAGGAGCAAAAAGGAGTAAGATTAACCTTTAAAATGGATGTTGGTGACCTTGATCGACAAAAGAATATGGCAGAAAAATTCCTCACGGCTGGACACCCGGTACGAGTTCAAATGCGCTTACGCGGACGAGAAAGAGCTCATATGGATCTAGCTTTTGAGAAATTAAATGATTTTCTAACTTCTTTATCTGAAGTAGGAAAAGTTGAACAACCTCCAAAGCCGTCGGGCTTTCAGATAATTGCAATCTTAAAACCTCTTAAAAAATCATAAGATGAAACAAAAAACTCATTCCGGTACTAAAAAACGAATAAAGATAACTGGTTCAGGAAAAATGATGTTCCAAAAAGCCGCGAAAAATCACTTATTAAGTTCTAAATCAAAAAGGCAAAAGAGATTTGCGCGTCTTGGACAAGCTATTCCTGAAGGAATGAAAAAAACTTTTAAAAGATTACTAAATATTTAAAAAATGGTTAGAGTAAAAGGCGGAACCGCAGCGCATGCACGACACAAAAAAGTTCGTGATGCAGCCAAAGGATATCGAGGTAAAAATCGAACCACTTTCCGATTGGCTAAACAAGCAACTATGAAAGCAGGAATGCATGCTTATGTTGGACGAAAATTAAAAAAACGAGTTTTCCGAAGACTATGGATTGCCCGAATTTCTGCAGCATTACGAGCAATGGGAGAAAGATATTCTGAAATTAAAAACAAATGGCTACACGCTAAAATGGATATTGACCGCAAGGCACTTTCTGAATTAGCTGTAAATTATCCAAAAGTTTTTGAGAAAGTTGTTAAAGTCGCGAAAAAATAATTTT
>CAZMOH010000075.1:0-3730 GCA_964567875.1 uncultured Candidatus Peribacteria bacterium
AAATCTAAAACTAAATAAAAGCCGTCATCACACAAAGCCCCCGGATTAAGCATAATTGATTCTCCACGACGCACAACTGCTGGACGATGCGTATGTCCGTGAACGAAGATGTCTACTTTTTGTGAAATTTCGCGGGATTTTTTTTCAGCCACTCCATCATAATGAGAAATTGCTATATTATATTTCCAAAATTTCGCAAAAACAACTTCTGCTATTTTAACATTTGGTAGTTTTTTCAACTTTACCAACCGCTCCTCATTGACATCATTGTTCCCCCGAGCAATAAAAAAATTAAGTTCAGGAAATCCCGCGAAAATTTCCACCACTCCTTCTTCGAGAAAATCTCCAGCGTGTAAAATATTTTTAATTCCTGCTTTTTGAATATTAGAAAAAGCTTGCTCTAATCTATCTAAAGCTCCATGGCTATCTGACATTATCGCTATTTTCATTGTGGAAATTGTAGCAAAATTTCGCGGGATTTTCTAAAATAAAAAAGATGAAAAAAAATAAATATGCTCAAAATCTGGTAATTGAAAACGAACTAGACCTGCACGGTTTGACTAGTTATGAGGCGGAATACGAAGTTCAAGAGTTCTTGAAAAATTCGCGGAATTCTGGGTTTAAGGTTGTAAAAATAATTACAGGAAAAGGTTTACATTCGCCAGGAGAAGCGGTTTTAAAAAAAATAACCCGCGAGATTTTAGTTCAACAGAATTTAAAATTCAGTACGGGAAAAATTCAAGACGGAGGTAGTGGTGTTTTTATTATAAAATTGGACTAAAAATCACTGTCATCCATTCCTGAAGATGATTTTGCTTTGAATCCCAATGCCAGGAAAAATCCCGCGAAAATTCCCGTAATAAACATTAAAATCATGGGATAAAAAGCTGAAGTGTTAGCTGAAGTAAAGAAAATAAGTCCAGCAAAAGTCACCATCATATTTTCAAAAGCCAAAATCAAGGCAATTATGGTAAATAATCCCGCGAGAACAAAAAATATCTTTTTCATCAGTTTAAATGGTAATACTCGCGATATATTTGTCAATTTTCATATTTTGCTCCATTTGAGCTGTTAGTCGAGCTCTTGTCTGTGGAGAATTATCTTTAAGATGTGTTAACTGATGCTCAACTCTTTTTTCTAATTCTGCTTTCTCATCTTTGTTTAATTCAATATTTTCCGCTTCAAGGATTTTGGCTAATCCCAAATAAGTTTTTAGAGAAACTTCTCCACTTTTCGCAAAATCTTTTTTCAACTCTTCTTCGGTTTTACCAATAGCTTTCCAGAAAGCTTCCGGATCATGTTGGTATTGTGGAGATTGTTTTAAACGAGCTAATTGAGCATTAATTTCTGCTTCAAGCCATGATTGTGGTAAATCAACCTTAACTATTTTCGCGAGTTTTTGGTCAAATTCGCGGGCTTTTTTCTCTTTTTCAGATTTGGTTTTATTGTCAGTAATTAAATTTTCTATATCTTGACGGAACTCTTTAACTGATTTTTTCTTTCCGGTCACTTTTTCAATAACTTCTTCGTTAATATTTTTCGCGGAAATTTCTTCTACTTTATGGACTTTGACATCAAAAGGAATTGTTTTTCCAGCCATATTTTTGGCATGATAATTCTTGGGGAATTTTACTTTAATATCTTTCTTCTCTTCCCCTGCTTTCATTCCTTCAATCCCCTTTTCTAAATCTTCAAGCATAAACCCTAAACCGATTCGTAATTTATGATTTTGGGCATCTGTATTAGGAATTGTTTTACCGTTTTCATCTTTCCCGCGAAAATCTATTTCTACTAGATCTTTCTTTTTGGCTGGTCTTTTCACTTCCCTTCCTAATTTCATATCTGATAAAATGGTTTCAATTACATCATCAATTTCTTTTTCGGTAACTTTAACTTTAGGAACTTCTATTTTTAATTTTTTATAATCACCAATTTCTACTTCTGGATAAACTTCAACTTTAACTTTAACCTCAATTGGATCTTTTTTGTTATTGACTTCTATTTGTGGTTGAGATATTGGAGATAATTTATTTTCGATAATAAATTCGCGATATTTCTTATCAATTGCTCGACTAAAAGATTCGTTTAAAATTGCTTCTAACCCAACTTGTGCAATGACTTTTTCGTCTGGAGCATGTCCTTTTCGAAAACCTTTTATTTCTACATTTTGTTTAAATTTCTGAATTACATTTTTTTGTGCTTTTTCTAAATCTTTCTTAGAAATTTCCAGTGAAAATTCAATTTGCGAATGCGGAAGCTTCTTGTAGTTAGCCATTTTTGTTGTTTGTAAAAAATCTGCCTCAGGCAGTCCCGCGAATTTTAAATATTTTATGATAAATTATCAACTAAAAATAACAAAATCTTTATTTTAAACTAAAATTTCGCGGGATTTTTTGGACAATCTTTCGTTTCTATCTAAACTATCTCTAGATGAGAGAAAAATACTACACAGGCGAAGAAACTCTATCTTATATTTTGATGGATCTACCTGAATCCTATGAAGTTTTTGCCTCATATGGCTTAGCTTGTGCCGGTTGCCCGGTTGCCCCGATGGAAGGCTTGCGTGAGGGGGCGGCAGCTCACGGCATTGTTGGACAAGTTTTTGAAGACTTACTTCAAGATTTAAATGAAATGAAAGCTGAAAAAGAAAATAATTTATAACCCCTTATCAAATGTGGAAATTTTTAAAAAAATTACTTGGAATCAAAGAAGGATGCGCTTGTTGTCATTCTCAATGTAGTACTGAAAATCCCGCGAAGAATTTTTTTACAGAAAAAGATGCTGAAATTTTAAAAAATGCTGATGAGCATATTGTTATTGGGAAAATTTTAAAAATATCTGCTCACCCTGATCCAAAAGTGACTAAGGTTCGTGTGACTCAAACAGAAGTTGCTCCAGGAGTAGTTAAACAAATTTTATGTGGTGGAGTAAATATTGAAGAAGGACGGTTTGTACCAGTCGCTAAGGTAGGAACAAAATTTACAGATTTTGAAATTGGTGAACGAAAAATTCGCGGGGAATTATCCAGCGGGATGATTTGTTCGCGAGAGGAACTAGGCTTGGAAAAAGGAGATGAACCAGATCACGGAATTTGGTTATTAGATGATGATTTCGCAGAAAAATTAGGAGAAAAAGTTCGTGATATTGCCAGATTGTAAAATTTCGCGGGATTTTAAAACCCTTTTTACTTTCCTCCTTGTTAGCGAGAAAAACAATAAGAAAAATGAAACAAAAAGCCTTTACAATCATCGAACTAACAATCGCTATTCTAGCAGTATCAGTTGTCATGGTTTTTTTATTATTTCCTTTTCAAAAGAACTTAGAAATCTCGCGGGATTCTGTCCGCCAATCAAATGTCAATTTAATGGCTAATATTATCAAATATGACCAAATTTACGCGAAAAATAAATATCAAATAAGTAAAGCTAAAGTTCTGGAAATTTTCCGCAAAAATTTAAAAACTTTGCCACAAATTGAATCAAACAATCATTATTTTTACGGACACTCAACTAAAAGTGAAGACTTTTTTGTAGTAGTTTGTTCCGAATCCCGCGAAAATTTTTTCGTAGCAGGCACAACACAAGCCCAAAAAGATTTATCCCTAATTTATCCCGCTCAAGCTTGTAAAAACGGCGAAATTCCCATTGGAGAAAGATTTTTTCCTGTAAAAAATCCAGCTTCTGAGCCGTTAGAAAGTTATTTAGTTTACAAAATTATTTAAAATTTCGCG
>CAZMOH010000076.1:0-3686 GCA_964567875.1 uncultured Candidatus Peribacteria bacterium
AATAACCTTTGCGAAAAATCCTCCGCATCTTGTCCACCATTTCTAGTGGAAATTTTCAAAATTGCGAATTTTGAATCATGTTCGTCTGATAAAAGTGCTTCCGTTTCATATTTCACAAAATTTTCTTCTAACTTACTAATTTCTGTTTTTAATTCAGATAATTCATTATCTTTATAGTCTTCTAAAAGTTCTAAAAATCCTTCCACATTAGATTTTAAAGTTTTCCAATTTTCCGCGAAATTTTCTAAAAATGAACATTCTTGAGAAATTATAGATGCTTTTTCAGTCTCATCCCAAAAAGAACCAGATGACATTTCATTTTTTAGAACAGCAATTCTTTTATCTTTATTTTCTAAATCTAATGTTGACCAAATTTTCGCGAGATTTTCTCTCAATTTCTCCAATCTTTCTTGTAGTTCTTTTTTGTCCATCAAAATTATTATAACAAGTTTGGAGAATTAATGGAAAATTTCAAAATTTAGCGAGATTTTATCTTATAATTTATTCCACAACTGGATTAAAAGAAATTTTTCCAAAATTTCGAGATTTCCAAATAATTGGTGATTTTTTGAAAACTGTATATCCGTTTGAATCCTTCCCAGAACTCATTGCTTTTAAATCACTAATGTAAAGTATTCCCTCACCTTTTCTTGGATAATATCCAGTTGTATCTTTAGCTTTTACAAATACCTTTAATTTATATTCTTGACCTGAATTCAACTTTTTATCCCAATTTGTTTTGAAAATCACACCAGTTCGTGGAAAATCTAAATCTAAATGCTCGCCATTATTTTCTTGTAAACGAAGTTGAAAATTTCTAGCTGGACCAACTGAATCTTCAAAGCTTATTCGAAAAGAAACTGTATCTAAAGTAATTCTATCCTTTAATTTGTTTTTAATAATCATATTTCCAACTTCTGCCCAATCACTACCTATTTTAAGTTCAGGAATGTTTAGTTTATTATAAACATTAACATAGACACCCGCTTTTTCTATATCATATCCTTGCTTATTAACATTTAAATTTTTTCTTCGAATTGCCACTCGTCTCGATGATCTTAAGCGCCCATTTTGTTTATAATTAACTTCTTTTGAAGTTCCCATTAGTCGAGGCATTTTCAAAATTTTCGCAAAAATCCAAGCGGCTTCTGCTCGAGAAACTTTATTTGCTGGAAAAAATTTCAATGCTCGTTCGTGACGAATTAAACCGTTGTTGTAAAGTGCCCAAACGGCCTCCTTGAACCAAGCTTTTTCTGGAATATCAGAAAATCGCGGGATTTTTTTATTATCTGGTTTTAAACCATAAACTCTTTGTAAAAGGATAGCCAATTCAGCTTTATTTAATTCCTGTTCTGGATGAAATTTTCCATCAGGAAATCCTTTAATCCACCCTTTTTCTGTCGCATAAACCACAGCTTTTGTGAACCAAGCATTAGGAGGAACATCTGAAAACTTAGATTTCGTGGAATTTACTCGCACTGTTTTAGGATCAATTCCTTTTATTCTAAATAACAAAACTAAAGCTTCCGCTCGATTTAAATTTCGATCTGGTTGAAAGGAGCCATCACCAAACCCAGTCATAATTTTTTTCTGTTGAACTAAATCAACTGCATCTATAGCCCAGTCCTGAATTTTATCAGCATCTTTATAACGAGCTTGAGCTGTTATTAAAGTAGTTACAATAAATAATCCTGCGAAAATAATACTTAATTTTTTCATTTGTTTTTTTGCTTTAAAAAATCGGAATAATAATAATTTATTTGATTTTCTTGGCAAATTTTGCTAAAAGGTTTGGTGTGAAAAAACAAAATATCGTTCTCGTTGGATTTAATGGGTGTGGAAAGTCTCGGTATGGAAGAGCTTTAGCTAAAATTCTAAATTTACCTTTCGCTGATTTAGATGAAGAAGTTGAATTTATTTTAGGTGAGCCAATTAGTGATTTTGTGGAAAAACATGGTTGGCAGGAATTCCGAGCTGTTGAACAAAAGGTTGTTCACGATTTTTCGCGGAATTTTTCTGGAGTAATTGCTACTGGTGCTGGAACAATTGAAAACTCTAAGAATCTTCAAAATTTAAAGAAAAGCGGATTATTCATTTTCTTGAATCCAAGCTTTATGAAAGTAAAAAAATATCTAATGTCTGAGGAAGGTCAAAAAAAACTAACTAGAATTAATCCTGACATGCCTTTGTCACAAGAATTAGATATGATGTGGGAACAACGAAAAGGAATCTATGCAGCTGTAGCTAATTATGATGCTGAAATTGACTATGATGGAGATATTATGGAAGAAGCTAAAAAAATTGTTAATATGCTTCCTCAACGAGAAATACCTAATCCTTTAATACCGAAAAAAGTCGCAATTTTTTCTTCAGGAAAGGGAGAAACAATGCAAGGAATAATTGATGCCCAAGCTAAAGGCAGAATTCCAAATGTTGAATTTATCTTGTTTGTCAGTGATAAGAAAAAATCTGATGCTCTAAAAAAGGCGAAATCTGCGAAAATTCCTCATATTGAAATTTTAGAACCACAGGAAAATGAAAGTAATGAAGATTATGATCGTGTTTTAAGTAATTTCATTCGCGAACATCAGCCTGATTTAGTAATTTTACCTGGTTGGGAAAGAGAAATGACTGCTGTTTATTGCGAACAATTTGGTAATACGACTTACGGCGTTCATCCTTCCTTGCTTCCTAACCATGCCGACCTGGAAGGTGATGATATCCATTTGGCGGTTTTGGACAACGAGGAAAAATATACAGGATGTACAATTTACCGAGTTTCACCGAAAGGACAAGAGGTTGATAATGTTTTACAAAGAAAAATTTTATTAAGTAGTCGTGATGATTTAGAAAGCATTCGTCGAAATGTTAATTTGCAAGAAATACTAGGGTATTGTGAGGCACTAGAACGCCGGAAATAAAAATTTCGCGAAATATTTGTATTTACTTCTTTTATATTTTATAAGTAGTTTGATACTTAATATTAGAAAATGGGATTAGCAAAAATTATTAAAGAAATATTTAAAACATATAAACCACTTGAAGATAATAAAGAAAGGGTTGCAGGATTTATTTGTGACTTCACTATAGATGGTAATGATTACAAAATAGACAAATTAGACAGTCAATATCACAAAGAAGAGATACGCATTTGTTTTACTGTAAAAAATAAGAGTAATTATGTTATTGGTTTTATAATATATAATTCAGACACAAAAACTTTTGAAATAGATAATAAAACTGGAGATATTTTATATGGAATTAGAGAAATAACTAAAGAAGAAAGAGCTATATTAGGAAAAGGAAAAGAAGTATTAGAAAATGAATTTAAATTCGTTTATTCTCCCCAACATGAAACACTAGCAATAAAAAGAAAAGTTGAGAATACTATTTCCCCATTATTTAAATTTAAAATAGCTGGAAAAAATTATTTTGTAGAAAATATACCAGTAAGTTCTGACCAAAAAATAGAAAGAATTTATTATATAACAGATGAAAGTGGAATTGTTAGAGCTAAAATTAAATTCCAAAATTCAAAATTTCAACCACTTAGTTGTCGTGAAAATAATGAGAATCCTAATATTTTAAAAGAATCTCTTAGATTCTTAAAAAGTAAAATAAACGAACAAACTTAAATTTCTAATATTTATTATAAAACGGAGTAAAATAATAATTTCGCGGGAAAA
>CAZMOH010000077.1:0-3682 GCA_964567875.1 uncultured Candidatus Peribacteria bacterium
ATTCCCTGCTCCACAAAAAATAATTACATCTCCTTTGCTAAACATTTGTAAAAACTTTTGCATATCTGAAAAATTCGCGACTTTTATCCAATTCTTATTTTCTTTAAAAAAATTATCAATTGTAAATTTTTTATCTTCTTCGGAATCACGAGCGGCGTAAATTGGCATAATTGCTAGTTTATCTATTTTTGCAAAAACTTTGCAAAAACCATCAAATAACTCTCTAGTTCGTGAATGTTGATGTGGCTCAAAAACCATTCCTACTTTTTTCCCGCGAAATTTTTCTTTAAATCCCTGATATAAATTTTCAATTTCAACTGGATGATGAGCATAGTCATCATAAAATATGACCCCATTTTTTTCACCTAAAAATTCCTGTCTGCGACCTGCCCCCGAGAATTTTTGCAAACCTTTGGTAAAACTTTTTAAATCTAAATTTAAAGTTTCTGCTAATTTTAAAGCTAAATTAGCGTTTCTTTGATTAAAATCTCCAATAAGTTTTAAATTTAATTTCGCGGGATTTTTTATTACAATTTTTTCTCCTAAAAAGTTTTGCAAAACACTTGCAATATTTTCGTCATCATCAAAATAAATAACTTTTTTAGTTTTTGAAATAAATTTTTCAAAAGCTTTAAAGTAATCTTCTTTGGTTGGAAAAGCGTCAATATGATCATGATCAATTCCTGTTAAAATTACTATTTCTGGATTTAAAAAACGAAAATTTTCGCGATATTCACAAGCTTCAACTATTAAAAAATCACTATCACCAGCTTGAAAATTACTTCCTTGAAAAATATCCAAAACAGTTCCTATCACTACTGTTGGCTTTATTTTTAATTCCTGAAAACCAGATGCAATTAAACCGGTTGTTGTTGTTTTTCCATGTGTTCCTGCTACGGCAATAGTTTTAAAATCCCGCGAAATTTCTCCTAAATACTCAAAATATGATTTTTGAGGAATATTTAATTTTTTTGCTTGCATTCTTTCAGGATTGCTTTGAGAAACAGCTTCAGAATAAACTAAAAGATCTAAATCTTGTGAAATATTTTCTGAAATTTGTTTAAAATTAATTTTTATTCCTTTTTTTTCTAAAAATCTTGTCATCACCGATTCTGCAATATCTGAACCTGAAATTTCATCCCCCCGACTCAAACAGAATTGTGCTAAAGATGAAATACCAATTCCACCAATCCCTGAAAAATAAATATTCATATCTCTATTTTAAAGATTTTTTTTATAAAAAACGAAAATTTCGCGGGATTTTATCCAAAAAATTTACACATTTCTTATATTTTAAAATGTTTTTTTGTTAAAAATTTACACTATAAATATTTTTTTACACAAAACTAAAATAATAAAGTTTATAAAAAAATTCCGCGGAATTTTTTATACACTTTTAAAAATATAATTTTTAAACTAGTTTTAAAAAAGTTTTCCACATTTTTTATTAAATTTACAGAACTAAAAAATAAAACATCTAAAACTTATTTTATAAACACTTTATAAATGTATAAAAAAATTATAAAAACTAAAAAATATAAAAAATAATAATAAAATACCAAACATTATTAAAAATACTGTTAACACTATTAAAATAGTAAATTAAGATTTAATCTCTAATTAATTACTATAATATTAAAAAAATAATAAAAACAATAAATAGTATAATAGTAATGTGTTTTAAATTTCGCGGGAAAATTATTTGACAATTATTTTGGAATTCATAAAGTCGCGAGGCGTAATCGTTTTGTAAAAAATTAAAGCAAGCGATGCAGCGGATTATAACATCCTATAAAATGTCTAGAATTGGAAAAAAACCGGTAAAATTATTAGATGGAGTTGAAGTTATTATAAATTCTGATGATTTAGTTATTAAAGGAAAAAAAGGCGAGATAGTTTTACCTTTTGAATCTGAGTATGTATCTTTTAGAAAAGAAGATGATTTAATTAAAGTTGAGGTAAAAAAAGAAGAAAAAATAAATTATGCTCGTCAAGGACTTTACAGAAGTTTATTAGCTAATGCAGTAGAAGGAGTAACTAATGGATACGAAAAAAGATTAGAAATTCGTGGTGTTGGTTTTAAAGTTGATAAAAAAGGTCAAGATTTAGAGTTTAGATTGGGTTTTTCTCATCCTGTTTTATTTAAAAAAGTTGAAGGTGTAGATATGGATATTGATAAAGATAATAATTTAATAATAATTATTTCCGGTATTGATAAACAAAAAGTTGGACAAGTTGCGGCTAATATTCGCGAACTTAAAAAACCAGAACCTTATAAAGGGAAAGGTATTAGATATGTTGATGAATATGTTGTTCGAAAAGCCGGTAAATCAGCTGCTAAATAATAATTAAAAATGACAACACTTAAAAAGGTTACACAAAGAATGGCACGAGCTCGTAGAACTCATGCTAAAGCGCGTATTTCAGGTTTACCACGTTTAATTGTGCGTAAAACTAATACCACTATCTATGCAGAAATAATGGATGACAAACTAGGTAAAATTGTTTGTGGAACAAATGGTTTAAAATTAAAAGAATCTGGCGTAAAAGCAGCGGAGAAAGTTGGGGAAGAAATTGCTAAATTAGCAAAATCCGCGAAAATAAAAAAAGTATCATTTGATAGAAATGGTTATAAATATCACGGTCAAATTAAAGCTTTGGCTGATGCCGCTCGGAAAGCGGGACTGGAATTTTAGTATTCCTGAGAAAAATTACTCCAAATAAAATGACAGAAGAAAAAACAACGGCTACTACAGAGGAAAAAACAACAGAAAATGTTGTAAAATCTGATAATAAAAAAGGAAATTTCGCGGGAAAAAAAGATGATAATAAAGGAGGACAAAATAGAGGAAGAGGTAATCAGAGAAACCGAAGAAAAAAGGAACCAAAAGAATTTGAGGAAGCGATTATTCAAATTGCACGAGTTACTCGTGTGGTTAAAGGTGGACGACGAATGCGATTTCGTATTGCGGTAGTCATTGGTGATAAGAAAGGACGAGTGGGATTTGGAATTGGTAAATCTGGTGAAGTTTTAGGTGGTATTCAAAAAGCTGTTTTTGCAGCAAAGAAAAATTTGATAAAAATTTCTTTAGATAACAAAACAGAAAGTATTCCACATAATATAAAAGGAAAATTTAAAGCATCACAAGTTTTACTACTACCAGCTCAAAAAGGTAAAGGAATTATTGCTGGTGGAGCTGTTCGTAAGGTTTTAGAGTTAGCTGGAATAAAAAATGTTTTATCAAAAATGCATGGATCAAGAAATGCTTTAAATATTACTAAAGCAACTTTAAAAGCTTTACAAGAATTGTCAACAGAGAAAAACCCTGGTTATAAAGAAGAAAAAGAAAATGTACAAGAAAAAGTAGAGAAAAAAGAAGATGTGAAGAATAATAAAAAACCCGCGAAAAAATCAACTAACAAGAAATAAATATGAAATTACACGATTTGGCACCAAAAATTGCAAAAAAAGCGAAAACTCGCAAAGGACAAGGAAATGGTAGTAAAGGGACTTTCTCAGGAAGAGGTTGCGGAGGACAAAACTCGCGAGCTGGTGGAGGAGTTCGCCTTGGTTTTGAAGGAGGACAGAGTGGAATTTTAGCACATATGCCAAAAAAACGAGGTTTTAAAAACCCTAACCGAGTTGAAGCGCAGATTATAAATTTAGCAGATTTAAACGAAA
>CAZMOH010000078.1:0-3431 GCA_964567875.1 uncultured Candidatus Peribacteria bacterium
CGATAAAAATCTAAATCTTCGCGAGTTATTTCAAATTCTTTTCCCGAAACGGCACAGATTTTTTTAATCATCAAAATTATTTTAACATAAATAAAAAAAAGCCCGCGAAATTTCGCGGGCTTTTAATTTGTAGTTTTTTTAAAATATTATTACAGTTTATCGTAATCATGCATTACTAGTTGAGCATTAATTCGGCGAATAATATCTAATACAACTCCCACTACAATAATCATCCCCGCTCCTGAAATAAAGAGAGAAATTGCCCCAGATCCTCCCGAAATCCATCGTTGAAACATAATTGGAATAATAGCTACTGCCGTCAAAAATAAGGCTCCCCAAAAAGACAAACGATTTGAAGTTTTCTCCAAAAAAGCTTCTGTTTCTTTCCCCGGACGATATCCAGGAATAAACCCACTTCTTTTTTGAATATTTTCCGCAACTTTTTTCGGTTCAAAAGTAATTGACACATAAAAGAAAGTGAACGCAAAAATCAATAGAGCATAAAACAAATTGTACCACATAGTTGGTGATCCTGGATTAAAATATTTCAAAATAAATTCCCCAAAATGTACTAATTTCGCGGAATTTGATTTAATTAAAAATTGAGCAACAATTGATGGCATTGAAATTAAAGAAACTGCGAAAATAATAGGAATCATTCCTGCTTGATTTATTTTTAATGGTAAGAAAGACCGTTGTTGAGCTGATGATTTACGAGCCGCATAAATAACTGGGATTCGTCGGTCAGCTTCAGAAACGTAAACTATAAACAAAGTTAAAGCGATTGTTGCCAAAGCTAATCCTAGAATAACTGGAGTACTCGCTGCTTGCATCGCTCCACCAATCTGTGTCGGCACAGTAGCCACAATTCCCGCGAAAATAAGAATAGAAATCCCATTCCCTAATCCTTTTTCAGTAATGAGTTCCCCCAACCACATTAAAAAAATTGTACCCGCTGTTACGGTTAACATCATTGGCAACATTACAGACCAGTCCCCTACTTCAATTATATTTCCGGCTGGTGAAAATCTATTCAGCAGTAAAAGCATTCCGTAACTTTGCACAAAAGCCAATGGAACAGTTAAAATTCGCGTATATTGATTTATTTTCTTTTGTCCTTGTTCTCCTTCTTTTTTTAGTTCTTCTAAATGTGGCACCATTACTCCCAAAAGTTGCAAAATAATGGAAGCATTAATGTAAGGAGTTAACCCCATCAAAACGATTGAAAAATTTTTAATTGCTCCTCCTGTTAACATTGAAAAAACATTTAATAAAGATCCGCTCGCTCCACTTTGAGCTTGTTCAAGAAGAATTTTAATTTTTTGAATATCTGCTCCTGGAATAGTTATATGAGCCGCCAATCGAAAAACAATTAAAGCAAAAACTGTAAACAAAATCTTGTCTCGTAATTTTTTAGTAATCCAGATTTGATGTAAAACTTTTAGCAATTTGTCCATAATATAAAGTGTTCAAAATTTATCGCATAAAAAATACGAATTTCTCAGAATTTGGCAAATTAAATTACATCTAACTTTAAAATTAATCACTATTAACTACTAACACAATTTTTTCCGAGCAAAGATAAAACTTTCTTTATTTTTTTAAATCCCGCGAAAAAATTCGTTTTTATAATATTATAATATATTGTTTCTTTCTAAAACATTCTTAATAAATTTAACATCTTCCTCGTAAGGAGAAACATAAACTAAAGGAATTTCTTTCTCTTTTGCTTTTTTTAAAAATAAATCTACTAAAGAAGCATCTTGTAAATCAACCATATTATTTATTTCAGTTGGACTTTTGGATAAAAACTCTTTTCGTCCTTTTTTTTCGCGAAATCCAAATAAGGGCAAAACTTCATCTAACAACAAATCTATTATTGCCTTGTTTTTAAATGGAGCCTTCCCATTAACTTTAAATTTACTAAAGTCTTCAGCATATTTATCATAATTATCAACAGTAACCTGAAATCTTTTTATTAAATATTTCTCGTTTCTAGTTTCCTCCAAAAACTCTTCCAAAAGAATGTAAGACACCTCATTAAACTTCATAGTTCTTTCTGCTTTATTTCCTTCATCAATTGAACGAATATTATCACTTTTTAAAATTATTGATTTAACTGGTGAATTTTTAGAGAAAACTGCACTACCTAAATCTGCCATTTCTTTTTTAGGAATTATTTCTCCTAGTTGATTTCTTCCTAAATAGTATCCATCTGTTATTTTATTAAAAATATTTCTAAGACTTTCTTTATAATTTCTTGAATTTAGAAACTTCTCCAACCTACTTTCTTTTTCCTTATTTCTCCTTTCTAAGAATATCGCGAAAAATGAAGTATTTAAACTAGATCCATCTAAAACTTCCCAAAATATCTTGAAAAATATTTTCTGAAGTAAATTTTTTATTTTCTTTTTTGAATTAGGTAAAACTTTTTCTATACTTAATTCTACCGAATTTTTATCCCAAACAGCTTTAAACTCATTACTTCTATTCTTTGAAATATTAATTCTCCCAGAAATAAAGACTTTTCCTGAACTTGTCTTAATATCACAATTTTCAAATCCCACTTTTTCTAAATCTTTCAAAATTTCGCGAGATTTTCCTTTATAAGTATTATTACCAACAGCTAGTGTGAAATTTGGTAAAACATCTATATTCCCTAATTTATCCTTTTCCCTCTCTATATAATATTGCCATAATTCTGCGAAATTTTTACTATTTTCAAAAAAATCACCAGGCAATCCTTCATTTACTCGCTCTATCCAATCATTAACTTCTTTCTGTTTATTAGACAAAAACTGCCGATGTTCTTTTTCTTTTTCTTCTTGTGCTAAATTTTCTTGGTATTTTTGCCATTCTCTAATTTTAGGATCCAAAACCTCCCAAATATAATTTTCTAAAATTTCACGAGATTTTTTACTAATTAAATCTAGATTTTTGAATTCTAATATTTTTTCTGAAATATTTACTAAAATTCCAACATTTAATCCAACCAATTCTTTAAAATCCTGCGAAAATTCTATGGTAAATACCTGTTTTACTATATTCCCCGGAATTCCCGCGAAAATTTCAGCTTTATTTTCTTTATATAATTCTAGAGCTTCAAGTATTTCATCTTTTTCTACTCCTACTCCTTCCTCTTTTTTACTTTTCACTGCAACTATTTGTTTTCTGTCTTTTTTAATAGGATTATTGGAAATAACATCATTAACTCTTCTAGCAACTTCTCTTTTTTTTCGTGGGATTTTTGGTAATTTTATTTCTGTCCATTTAAATTTTTCATGAGGATTTTTATTCTTTTTCCAATATCTAAATTTAACTAATATTTCCTTTGTCTTACTAGCATATTCTTTTAAATCAATTTCTCCGCTCTCAATATTTTGAGGAATATTTTTACCGACTTGCATCTGTAAAATAAATCCTTCTTTTCG
>CAZMOH010000079.1:0-3400 GCA_964567875.1 uncultured Candidatus Peribacteria bacterium
GACCAGTAAGCTATTACGCACTTTTTAAAGGGTGGCTGCTTCTAAGCCAACCTCCTGGCTGTTTAAACAATTTCACATCGTTTGCCACTGAGATTACATTTGGGACCTTAGATGGTGGTCTGGGCTCTTTCCCTCGCGTCTATGGCACTTCGCTGTCATAGACTGACTCCTCAGACATTCACAATGGTATTCGAAGTTTGTCAGGAGTTGGTACAGTTGTTTACCGCCCGTCCCCAAACAGAGCTCTACCCCCATTGCTAGTAACTGAAGGCTATACCTAAATATATTTCGGAGAGAACCAGCTATCTCCAGGTTCGATGTCAATTTCAGATCTAACCACAGGTCATCCAAGTATTTTGCTGCATACGGTGGTTCGGTCCTCCATCTCGATATTATCGAGACTTCAACCTGCCCATGGTTAGCTCACCTGGTTTCGGGTCTAGCGCATAAGATAAACGCCCTTATCGGACTCGCTTTCGCTGGGGCTCCGGCTGAAACTGCCTTAACCATACCCTATACGACTAACTCGTTGGCTCATTCTACAAAAGGCACGCAGTCACCCCGACAAGTCGAGGCTCCTACTCCTTGAAAGTATATAATTTCATGTCTATTTCACTCCCCTTCCCGGGGTGCTTTTCACCTTTCCCTCACGGTACTAGTTCACTATCGATCTGATGTTCTTTTTAGCCTTGGAAGGTGGTCCTCCCAGATTCAATCCGGATTTCACGTGTCCGAACCTACTCAGGATACTTCTACTATAAAAAATTTATTTCGCGTACGGGGCTATCACCCTATATTGCTGCTTTTCCCAAAGCATTCCGCTATAAAAATCTTACAGATATTGAAGTCCTACAACCCCAGGCACAAGTACCTGGTTTGGGCTATTCCCTCTTCGCTCGTCACTACTAAGGGAATCTCTATTGATTTCTTTTATCCGGCTACTGAGATATTTCAGTTCGCCGACTTTCCTCCATGCAGTTAATAAATTTGGCTGCACAGTATCCCGTAAACGGGATGGGTTTCCCCATTCGGAGATCCACGGCTCATCACTTGTTTGCAAGCTCACCGAGGCTTATCGCATACTACAACGTCCTTCATCGGAAACATCAGTCAAGGAATCCATTATATACTTGTAAGTAACTTTTTTCATTAATGAGATTTATTCATCTTTTGGTGAACAAATTACAGAAAATATTTAAAACTTCTCGAGAAAAATCCCGCGAAATTTTAGATATTTACACATTGTATTGAATTTTATCGGTATAAATAAAATTCTTAAATTTGAAAATTTGAAACTAAATTATTTAGTTTACTGGAATTATTAATTGATAACTTTTAATCAATAATTCCTTTTTGCCGACATTTAAAAGATCATTTTACTGCTCTAAAAGGCGACTTCTCGCCAAACAGCCGGGAGATATTAGCAAAAAAAAAATCCCTGTCAAACTTTTTTCGCGGGATTTATTTAAATCATAATTAAAAGACAAAAAAGCGTTAAATAAAGTATTTTATTTTAAAAAAATGCATTTGAAAATGTTTGCTTTTTATGTTAAAATAAATAGAAGCAATATGTTAAGTTTTACCAAATGACAAAAAAACCTTGGACACAATACCTAATTTATTCCTTGCTAATAGTCGGAATAGTAATTGGGGGACTTCTATATTGGCAGAAAGACAAACCAAACTCTATTTTAAAAAATTCTTCTAATTTAAAAAATTCTTCTAAATCTCTTTCTCAGAAAAAACTCAGTCGTAAAAATCCCGCGAAATTAGTAGAAACCATTGAATTTGGGAACTGGCAACCGACAAATACCAGACGAATTTTAGGAACTGTGCAATCTTCTTCTGATATTTCAATTTACTCCAATCTAGGAGGAACTATCGCCAAAGTTTTTGTAAAAATTGGTAATAATGTTTACCAAGGAGAAATTCTAGCGAAATTTTCGCGGGAAAATGATCTTTCACAAATTTCTTATGAAAATGCTTTAAATTCTTTGGAAAGTACCAAACTCTCCACTGAAAATGCCATTCGTTCAGCAGAAATAGCAGTAGAAAGTGCGCGAAATGATTTAGAACAAGCTAAATCTTCTACTGAACAAAGTCGTTCACAAGCTTTTACTATTCTATATTCACAAGCCAAAAATTCTGAAACAACTATTAAAAATTTTGTTAGTTGGGCTGATCGTCTTTTAGATGTGACGAAAAATTATGACAGTGATCCACGCGGAGTGAAAGTTGGTCAAAATAATTCTATACTTAAAAATAATACCAAAAATAATATCCGCGAAATTTCGCGGGAAATTCAGTCTTTAAAGGATTTACCAGAATATCAGAAAAAAGAATCTCAAATTTTGCAGTTTGCAAATCGGCGCATGAATTTATTAAAAAAGGTACAAAAAATTTCGCGAGATATGGACATTCTGATTCGTGAGACAACTACTAGTCGTTCTTTTTCCGAACAAGTAAAACAGGGTCTATTAAAAGAAATTGAAGGAAATTCCGCGAAAATTGACGGAAATATTATTTCTCTCCAATCCAGCATTGAATCGGCTAAATCCACTACCGAACAGGTAAACACGGCGATTTTATCAGCGCAAAACCGACTAAAAAATGCTGAAGCAAACCTAGAACTAGCCCGTACTAATGCTAAAGCTCAAGTTTCTAATATTCAAAACCAAGTCAAATTAGCAGAGAAATCAATTAAGGACTTATCAGTCAAAGCTCCGTTTGCCGGAAAAATTTCCGCGAAATTTGTGAACGATTTTGATCGAGTTAATCCAGGACAAAAACTTTTTTCGATTGTTGCAAAAGATAGTGTGATGGAAATTGTTGCGAATTTATCAGCGGAGGAGACTCAACTTTTGAGTGACAAAGAAAAAATAAAAATTGAATTACCAGATGGACAACTTATTCCCGTAGAGGACATTGCTGTTTCTGGCAAACTAGATACAACCAATCAAAAAATGGAAGTGAAATTTACCGTTGCCGAAAAATTTCGCGGGAATTTAACACTTGGTTCAATTGTAAACATTCTATTACCGATAAAGACAGAAAGTTCTAATTTAGTCCCCATTTCAGCGGTGAGTTTTGAGCCAGATGGTGCAGAGGTTTTCGTTTTGAAATCAAACCCCATATCCTCTTTATCAGAGGGGACAGGGAAATCTCGCGAAAAAAGCAACAACCCCCTCAATCCCCCTTGTCAGGGGGAGGCGTGTATAACTGTGAAAAAAGAAGAAGAGAATAATAATAAGAAAACAAACGACAATGTTAATTCCCCCCTGACAAGGGAGGCGCGGGTGGTTGAAGCATATAAAATAGAACGCCGCAAAGTCCAAACAGGAAAAATTATCTCCAATGCGGTAGAAATTCTGGGTGGACTAAAATCCCGCGAAATTTTGGT
>CAZMOH010000080.1:0-3018 GCA_964567875.1 uncultured Candidatus Peribacteria bacterium
TGGCGGTTGCGTTCGTATTTTTCTTGAAGGAATTTTCCGCTAAGAATATCATCGGCGAAGTCTAGTATTTCCTCTTCCAGTTCTTTTACTTCGGCAGAGGAGATGCTTAAAACTTTCTTCTCATACTCACCCGTCTTTTTATTTGGTTCCACAAAATCAAGAACACACTCTTCCACTTTTATTTCTGGTCGTCCCAACCCAGCATAATATTTCTCCAAAAGAAATTTATAAAAAACTAACTGACGATAAAGACCTTCTTTGTCTTCCTTGTCTTTCTCCGAATAGGTTTTCCCTGTTTTGTAATCTACCACTCTAATTTTATTCTGACCAATATTTTCCACTTTATCCACAATTCCATAAAGTCGCAACAAACTTCCGTCTCGTAAGGTCATTGATGAGCTAACTTTCTTTTCCGTTTCAATATCAACAAAAAATTCTTGCTTATATTTTTGATAATAATTTTTCAACAGCTCTTTTCCTCGCTTAGCAAATTCATCATAATATTTTTCCAAAACCATTGTACTATCCAAAGCTCTCTGAAAATAATCTAACAATTTTTTCTCTGGCAAAATTTTCTTTTCTTTTTTAACTTCAGCAAAAAAATCTTCCAAAGATTGATGAATAATATTTCCAAAAATCATTGACTTCCCCTGTATACTTGGCAAGCGTAATAAATTTCGGAAAAAATATTTCAATGGCGACTGCATATAATTATTTAAAGCAGAAACTGATAAATGATTTTTCAAAAATTGCTCTTTAATATGTTCTGGATCAAAAATTGATAAAGCTTGCTCTTGTTTTGGTTGAAAATATTTTTTCACTTTACTTTCTAAGTTGTCCTTTTTTACTTTGGCGACTTCTTTATACTCCTCACCAATTTCTTCCAGAAAACGAGAAGGTTTTTTCTCTCGGCCTTCCAAATCAAATTTAGAATAAGTTAAAGTAACTTGACATTTCCCTCTCGTCAAAGCCACATAAAACAACCTCTTTTCATCATCGACATCTCCCACAATTTTATTAATTGGTAATTTAAAAGCGCTACCCTTTTTACGACTCGGCCACATTCCTTCTACAAAATTAGTAATGTAAACTTGTTTAAATTCCAAACCCTTAGAGCCATGTGCCGTCATCAGTCTTATTCCACCTTCACTAACATCTTGAGCTAAATCTAAAGGAATATTATATTTTTCCAAAATTTCTAAATAATCCAAAAAATCCTGTAAAGTATAATTTTTCTGACCTAAAGTTTGTTTTTTAGCTTCGTCAAAAATTTTCTCTAAACGACGAAGAGTAATAGCGGAATTATCCGAGCTTAAAATATGTTTTAAGAATCCAGATTCGGAAATAAACCACTCCAAAAATTCTAGAAAATCTTTATTTTCAGCTTGTTTTTTAAATTCTTTTATTTTGTTAGCCAACCCCATAAATTCAATGGACTGCCCCACTTCTATTTTCTGTAAAAGCTCCGGGGAAGAAATAATTTTCAAAATAGATTTATTTCTGATCTTTCCACGACGGTAAGCAAATAATTTTAAAACCTTCAAAACATCAAAAGTATCTAGTCCTAAAAAATCAACAAATAATAATTTTGCTAAGTCCTCATCGTTGTAAGGATTATTTAGTGCTCGCAAAAATAAAATTAATTTTCGCAATTCTTTACTATCCAAAATATTTTCTTTAGAAAAGACTTGATAAGCTAAACCATATTTATCAAAAATATTTTTTATCTCTGGCAAATTTTTGTTTTGTCGATAAATCACTGCAATATCCTGAGACTCCACCCCATTTTTTATTTGTTCTTGAATATCCTCCGCTAACCAAATAAGTTCTTCCTTGTAATCTCCCAATTCTGCCACCCTTACTTTATGGTTTAGATTCGCCACTTCCTTATTACCGGCCTGCAAAGCTACCTCCCCCGCCAAAACCGAATGAGCCGAATCTAGAATACACTGACTGGAACGATAGTTGTTCTCTAGATTTATTACTTTAACCCCACGATACTTTTTTTGAAACCTTAAAAAATTGTCAAGACTTGCACCTTGAAAAGCATAAATGGCTTGCTTCTCGTCACCAACGGTAAAAACATTTGGTCGCCCTTCGTTCACGGGAGACTCGGCAATTAATTCAATCATTTTATTTTGAGCATCGTTAGTGTCTTGATGTTCATCCACTAAAATATATTGATATTTTTCCCGGAGCAAAGAAAGATATTCTTCATTTCTTTCCGCTTCTTCCACCACCGCCAAAACCATATCAGAAAAATCATACAGTTTTCGTTCTTGCAAAATATCTTGATAAGTCTTATAAATTTCCGCCAACTCTTTTTGCTTTTCCTGTTGATTTTTAATTTTATCTTCTATCGCCTTTTTTAAATCTCCCTTCTGTCGGTCGCCAGATTTTCTCTTAAGGTAAGCATTTTCTCCCTCCTCCTCCAAAATTCTCTTTTCAATATCCGCCAAACTTTTTTCAAACTTTTTCGGTGAGATTGCTTCGGACTTTAAATCATTTATGGCTCCTAAAATGCTGGGGGCATAAAATTCAAAATACCCCGCAAAACTTTTCAACTTTTGATAATCCCCCTGCTCTAAAATTTCTTCCATAATTTGAATTCGCTCGATCTCAGTAATGGGACGAGCAAAAAGAAATTGAGAAAAAATTTCTGGGTTTCTTTTGATTTGATTATCGGCAAAAGCATGAAAAGTAAAAATGTTAACATCATAGGCCTGCTCCACTCCCACAAATTCCGCCAACCGCTCCCGCATCGCAAAAACACCCGAATTGGTAAAAGTCAAAGCTAAAATATTTTCTGGCTCTATCCCCGCTCCGGCCCGGCGTAAAATATTAGCAATTCGCAAAGTCAAAATTTGTGTCTTTCCTGTTCCCGGACCAGCCACTACTACCACCGGCCCCTCAATGGTATCCACCGCTTCCCTCTGTTTTTCATTCAACATTCCATAAACCTCCTCAAACTTCGCTTCGTATTCACCCCTTTTATTTTCTTTATTATTTTTTGTCATA
>CAZMOH010000081.1:0-2969 GCA_964567875.1 uncultured Candidatus Peribacteria bacterium
ACCGCCCCGAAAAAGTTTTGTGCGAAGAATGTTATTTAAAAATTGTTAATTAAAATGATTACTAAAAAATGCGCCGTTTCCGGTAAAGAATTCACAATCACCGAAAAGGATTTGGAGTTCTACGCAAAAATGGAAATAATTTCCCAAGAAGATTTAGCCAAACTAAAATCCCGCGAAATTACAGATTGTGTCGGATTACCGACCTTGTGTCCAGAAGAAAGAGCCCGGAGAAGAATGGTTTGGAATAATGCTCGTTTTCTATATAAAAGAAAATGTGATGGAACAGGGAAAATAATTATTAGTAATTTTGATTCTGAGCAAAAATTTCCTGTTTATGATGTGCAATATTTTTTTAGTAATGATTGGGAACAACTTGCGACAGGACGAGATTTTGATTTTTCGCGGGATTTTTTTTCGCAGTTCGAAGAACTTTTACAAGTTGCTCCGCGATTAGCTTTACAAAGAAGTCCAGAATATGATGAAAACTCTGATTATACAAATTACGCGGGAAAAAATAAGAATTGTTATTTAATTTTTGATTCTGATAAAAATTGGGATTGTATGTATAGTTATTCAATAAATAGTTGTAGGAATGTTTTGGATTCTTATCGAATGGATGATTGTGAATTATGTTATCAATGTATTGATTGTGTTAAATGTTACGAAGGACGATTTTTGCAAAATTGCACTAATTGTAATTCGTCGTGGTTTTTGAAAAACTGTATCGGTTGCAATGATTGTTTTGGCTGTGTGAATTTACGAAACAAACAGTATTACTTTATGAATAAGCCTTATTCTAAAGAAGAATATCAGAAAAAAATCGCGAAATTAGAAATGGATAAGAGAAGTAATTTAGACGGGATGCGTGGTCATTTTGTAAAATATGCGCAAAAATTTTCGTGCAAATTTATGGAAGGCGTACAAAACGAAAATGTTTTGGGAAATTACCTGACAAATTGTAAAGACGCGGAATATTGTTTTGATTCGCGAAAATTATGGGATTGTAAATATATAACGCAAGGGTTTGATTCCGCGAAAACAAGTATGGATTGTACGGAAATCGGCGACGAAGTAGAACTTTTGTACGAATGTTATTGTGTTGGATATACTGCTTACAATAATAAGTTTTCAACTCATCAACTTGGAAAATCAGCAGATTTAAATTACTGCTACTATACGCCATATTGTGAAAATTGTTTTGGTTGTGTTGGATTACATCACCAGAAATACTGTATTCTTAATAAACAGTATAGTAAAGAGGAATATTTCAAAACTCGCGATAGAATTATAAAGCATATGAAGAAGACAAAAGAATGGGGAGAATTTTTTCCCGCGAAATTAGCACCATTTGGTTATAATCTAACGATGGCCCAAGATCACATGCCATTAAGCAAAGAAGAAATTCTTGCCCGGGGATTCAAATGGAAAGATAAAGTTCAAACAACAAAATACGATGGCGAAGTTTATAAAATCCCTGATTCTATCCATGATGTAGGAGACGAAATTTGTGATAAAATTTTAACCTGCCAAGAAACTGGACAAAACTATAAAATTCAGTCAATGGAATTGAAATTTTATAGAAATTTAGGGTTACCAGTACCAACGAAACACCATGAAGTACGATTTATGGAAAGAGCGAAATTACGAAATCCCCGGAAACTTTTTTCGCGGGAATGTGCAGAATGCCAAAAGAAAATCCAAACAACTTTCGCACCAGACCGCCCCGAAAAAGTTTTGTGCGAAGAATGTTATTTAAAAATTGTTAATTAAAATGATTACTAAAAAATGCGCCGTTTCCGGTAAAGAATTCACAATCACCGAAAAGGATTTGGAGTTCTACGCAAAAATGGAAATAATTTCCCAAGAAGATTTAGCCAAACTAAAATCCCGCGAAATTACAGATTGTGTCGGATTACCGACCTTGTGTCCAGAAGAAAGAGCTCGGAGACGATTATCTTTTCGTAATGAAAGAAAACTTTACCAAAGACGATGTGATTTGTGTGAAAAAATGATGATTTCCATGTATCATCAAGATTTTAAAACACCTGTTTATTGTCAAGATTGTTGGTGGGGAGATAATTGGGATGCTCAAAAATTTTCGCGGGATTTTGATTTTTCTCGTCCTTTTTTTGAGCAGTTTAGGGAGCTTTTTAATAAAGTTCCTAAAATTAGTTTGATAAATAAAGAAGCTGAAAATAGCGAGTTTTGTAATTTTTCATGGCGAAATAAAAATTCATATTTGCTTTTTACCTGTGGTAATTGTGAAGATTGTTTATATAGTAGAAGAGTTTGGAATAGCACAGATGTTTGTGATTGTGACAACATCATGGATAGTGAACTTTGTTATGAAGTTATTAATTCTGAAAATTGTTATAATTCGGCTTTTTTGCAAAATTGTAATAGTTGTACTGATTGTCAGTTTGGGTATGGACTTGTTGGATGTAATGATTGTTTTATGTGTTACAATCTAATTAAAAAGCAATATTGTATTGCAAATAAAGAGTATTCGCGAGAAGATTATTTTAAGGAATTAAAAAAATATCAAAATTTAGAACAAATGAAGGTTTTTTTTGATAAACAAAGACCAAAGTTTTTACGAAAATATTTAGAAGGAATTAAAAATGAGAATTGTACGGGGAATTTATTAAGTAATTCCAAGGATTCCTTTGAATGTTATGAAGGTAAAAAAATTCAAGATTGTAAATTTTGTTCAAACTTAACAAATGAAAAAGATGCCCAAGATGTTAACTATGATGATAATTCAGAGTTGATTTATGAAGGAATTGGTAGTGAATCTAATTATTTTAACAGGTTTAATGATATTTGTTGGTTTGGAAAAGAATTAACATATTGTAATTCTTGTATGAATTCAGATTATTTATTTGGTTGTGCAGGGTTACAAAAAAAACAATACTGCATTCTCAACAAACAATATTCCAAAGAAGATTATTTTAAACTCCGCGAAAAAA
>CAZMOH010000082.1:0-2947 GCA_964567875.1 uncultured Candidatus Peribacteria bacterium
AAAACATTTTACTCTTAGTGGCTAATTCCACATGAATTTCCATTCCAATAGTTGGCTCATATTTTGACATTATTTTAATTTTAAGGCTTAGTTGTCCCTACAAATCTACGAATCGACTACAAATTTACAAATACGACACCTTAAAGTTTTAACAAAATAATATTCAATATTTATCTTTTAAAAATGTAGACTTTACCATGACGCGGCTCCGCCGCGTCATTCGTAAATTTGTAACTCATTCGTAAATTCGTAAGAGTTCTCTTTATTTATACCATTTCCACGCTAAAAAAACAAGAGGGCAGAGGAAATCGTTTAATTCCACTGCCCCAAAATTATTTATTTTTTACATCAACACTTCTCTATTTATCGCGAAAAGACAAATTATATGCTATATGCAAAATTTTAAAAAAATAATCCTATTCAAACTTTAAATAATTAAATTAAAATTATCATCTCAAACCTCATTTAGACATTTAATTATTAGTTTATTTAAAATTCATTTCAAATTGAAAATTTTAAATTGAAAATTGGAGCAACGCAACATTACATTCGTACAATCAACCAATCAATCGCTTTGTTCATTTCCGTTTCTCCAACTTTAGCCCGTCGGTCAAGCTCGGCAATCATTTGATAAATTTGTCTTATTTTCTCGGGAGTAAAATATTTTAAATTGCCTACAGTTTTTTGAATTACAAATGGATGCAACCCCGTAACTTTTTTAATTTCAAAAGAATTATTCATTCCTTTTTGCACGCACTCTGATACTTTCAATAAATTCCTAATTTGAAAAAGAATCATTGTAAAAACATAAAATTCATTATCACCCTGATCAATAAGTTGTTGTTTTAACAGTAAGGCTCGTTTTTTATTATTCGCCCCAATAGCATCCACTAAATCAAAAATTTTTGTTTCAATCTTGCCAGAACAAAGTTTTCGAACATCTTCCACTTTAACTTCTCCAACTTCTTTATAATTTATTAACTTATCTATCTCATTGGACAACTGCCAAAGATTTCCTCTAGTTAAGGAAATCAATTCTCTCGTCGCCATCATCTCGTCGGTAACTTTTCTCTCACTCCTTTTCAAAAACTCACTATTTATCCATTGCCTTAACTGGTCATCAGTCATTTTTTTAAACTCCATCCCGCCTCGTTGGCCGATAAATTTTTCCCCCTGTCTTTTTAAATATTGTCCTAATTTCGTGTTGGTACCTTTGGCACCATTCTCATTTGTTTCAGCAAAAACTATCTCTAAATTTCGATCTTTACAAAGATTTTTGTTTTTTAAAAAATCCTGTAAGTCATCTTGTTCGTTCTTTTTTAAATTTAAAGCATTCTGGAAAACAATCATTTTTCTAGAAGCAAATAATCCCTGCGTTTGCACTAACTCATCTTTTACCATTTTTAAATCATCTTCATCTAAATCAAAAACTACCAAATCAGCATTCGGATTTTCGTTTTTAAAATTTCTTTTTAATTCCACCAACTTCTGATGAATTAAATACTTTTCACTGCCAAATAAAAACTTCATAGTTTAATTATAACACAAAGAAAAGAACGGAGGAATAAGATCTCTCCGTTCGAAAAAGGCTATTGTTTCTATTCCAAAAAAGGCACTTGTAATAATTGCACCCCTCTTCGAAAAAATATTGCCAATGGTATTAACAAGAATAATATCTTCATTTTGTGATAATATACACCTATCAGTATTATGATAGATATAATTATTGCAATAAAGAACATATAACACATCCCCTTAAAAAAGGGGAAAACTCTTCCATCGTCATCAATGGAAATATCTTTCCCCTTGAACCAATCTACAATTTTTTTCATTTTATACCCCCCCTTTTTTTTAACCCCATAGTTTTACACACAGAGTTTTTTAAAACAAAAAGAACGCCCTCTTTCTTAATTAACCGTATCATGAAATCAACTATTTGTAAACAAAAACCTAGAATAGCCTTTATAGTTTACATTTTTCCATTCTTCTATTTTCTACTGCACCACTGGTGCTTCCGGTTCTTCATATTCATCATCATAACTAACATGTTCACTGTGAGCTAAAACGTGCATCCAAATTTGTCCTGGAACGAATTTAATCGGCTGACCCTTATCATCATAAAATCTAAATGGTTCTCCAACCCCCTTTGTTTTCTTCCAAACTCCTTCAATATTTTGTCCATTTATAAAAAATCTAGCTGGACCTTCAAATTTTGTATCAAACCATGGGTCTCCCAGTTGAAAATTTGGATATTGACCATTGTCTCTTTTCTTATGCTCTTCATCAATACCATCCCAAGGATCTTGTACTCCCATTCCTTTATAATCTACATCTGTCCTCCAAGCCTCTCTCTTGGCAAGAATACCAATAACATTTTTTGGAGCATACTGTTTTCCGGTAGCCTGATCAATGTCCGGTTTTGGAGTAGCACCTTTTCTCTTAACTAAATTTCTTTTGTAGCTATTGGTCTCTGGATCATATTTATAATAAACTCTATATGGATAATCAGTTTTCATTTTTACCAAACCATAATCTGGTCGTTGATCTCTAGGTAATTCAGCTTGATGATGAAATCCTTTTCCTTCATTTGTTAATCTATAACCATTCTCTTTAGCTACTTCAATAAGCTTTGACAGATTAGAAAAAGCCGCCCCAGCACTTCGCAATGGTGCCACCAAAAGAGAATTATCTTTTCGACAAGCTCGCCCACCAACTGGAGGCACTTCTCCATTGCAATCAATATGATCCACAACATTTTTTCGCAACAAATTTTTCCCAACGCTGGACCCCCCCCAAGGAACATAAATAGCGTCTAAAGAATTTGCCACCGAAATATGGTCTGTTCTCCCAGACCGCATTGGACCCATAGCTTCTGGTGTCGCACATTGAAACACTCCCATCACTCTCGGTTGATTATGCATTGGGCGATGTGGCATTTCCAAAACAA
>CAZMOH010000083.1:0-2918 GCA_964567875.1 uncultured Candidatus Peribacteria bacterium
AGAAACTTCATCACATCCAATTTGAATCTTAGCCACAACTCCCGCTTTTCGTGATCGTTGCAACATAGCTTCGCGATCCTCATCAAAAGCTGAAAAATAGTCGTGCGTGTGGGTGTCAATTATTTTCATCCGTCTTATTTTAAAATTTTCGCGGGATTTTTAAAGAATATTTTATTTTTTTAAAAAAACTTGCCTAAGAAGTTTGTTCAAGGTATGAACAAAAAATTAAAACACACAATTCAGAAAGTCAAACTAAAAAAGGAAAAAATACTTGAATAAACAAAAAATGTGTTCTACAATTTTCTTTGCAGATTCTGTGCACAAGTTTTGCACAAATTATCAAAAATTGTTCAACTAAATGACTAAAAAAAATCTTTTCCACGAACCAGTTCTTAGTCAGGAAGTGCTGTCTGAATTGGTAAACGAGGAAATTAGAACTATTTTTGATGGAACTTTGGGATTAGGCGGACACGCGGAGATGATCCTAGAAAAATTTCCACAAATAAAAAAGTACATTGCCACTGATTTAGACCAGCAACATTTGGAATTTGCTAAAAACAGATTGCATAAGTTTTCAGGAAAAACTCGTTTTTTTCGCGGGAATTTTGCAGAATTAAAAAATATTTTTCAGCAAGAATCACCTGAAAGACCTGTTGTTATATTTTTGGATTTAGGGCTTTGCTCAAATCAAGTAGATGATGCTGAAAAAGGGTTTGCTTTTACAGTTGATGGACCGCTAAAAATGGCTTTTGACGGGCATTATGGGGCTGAAGAAATTGTCAATAAAGCTAGTGAAAAAGAGTTGGTCAAAATTTTTCAAAAATATGGAGAAGAGCCTTTAGCGCCTAAAATTGCTCGCGCAATTATCAAATCCCGCGAAATTTCTCCGTTAAAAACTACTAAAGAATTGCGAGAAATTATTGAAAAATGTGCTCATCCTACTAAACGCAAGAAAACTTTAGTGCGAGTTTTTCAAGCCCTCCGAATCGCTGTTAATGACGAACTAAATGTTTTGGAAAATACTATTAATGATTCTTTTGATTTAATGCAAAAAGGCGATCGTCTAGGGATAATTTCCTATCACTCACTTGAAGACAGAATTGTAAAAAACAAGTTTAAGAAAGTTTCTCGACCGCAAACAGCTGAAACAGCTTTTTCTTTACATGAAGTTGTGGAAGAAGCTCGTTTTCATCTTTTAACCAAAAAACCACTTAAACCTTCAGCGGAAGAAATTTCGCGGAATCCGCGCAGTCGTAGCGCTGTTTTACGAATAATTGAAAAAATAAAATAATGACCACTACTCATTCTCACGAAACCGCTTCTCAAAATCTATCCTTGCGGGTAGTGAATGAGCGAGCTTTTAAATTTGTTTTGAGAATTGGGATAATTGCTATTGTGATTTTGGGGATTGGATATATAAAGTTAAGTAGTTCACTAGCGACTCGTGGTTTTAAGTTAGAAGAATTAAAAAACAAACGAATTGAACTCACCCAAAAATTAGAAAAAATTGAAATTCAAACTACCATACCAACTAGTTTATATGCTTTGCGAAGTTCTGAGATTGTTCAAAACATGCCGTCTGTCAAAAAACAAAAGTTTTTACAAGTTATGGCCGGACAAGTGGCAATGAAGTAAAATCCCGCGAAATTTTGTATTTTGAGAAAAAAAGTTAAACTGACAAGGCATTTTAACTTTTTAAAAAATGAACAATTTAATTAAAAGTCTTCTTACTAAAACGGTTGTTGATAAAATTAGCCAAAGTTTGGGACAAGATACTGGTAAAACAAAATCGGCCATGGAAGGACTAATTCCAGCTATTTTGGGTGGACTAGCTAAAAACTCCGCGAAAAAAGAACAAGCCGAACTATTACACCAAGTTTTACAAAAAGATCACGATGGTCGTATTTTAGATAATTTAGATGGATTTTTGGGAAATATAAAAAGCGGAAAAGGTGATAAAATTTTAGGACATGTTTTAGGTAATAAATCTGATTTTTTGGCACAAATGATTGGAGAAAAAACTGGTTTAGGAAAAGAACAAACTGGGAAACTAATGGAAACTCTCGCCCCGTTGGTCATGGGAGTTGTCGGAAAAGAAACTAAAGAAAAGGGCTTACAAGCTCATAATTTAGGTGAAATATTACAAAATGCTGTTAAAAATTTCGCGGGAAATGACGGCTTAAAAGAACTCGCTTTTTCTATTTTGGATAAAGACGGAGACGGAGATATTAAAGATGATTTATTTGATATGGGAAAAAAATATTTAAAAAAATTCTTATCATAAATTTCTATAAATTCCCCCTCTACTAATAAAAATGAATAAACTTCTACTAGCTTTCGTGTTATTTCTAACAGCTTGTTCTGCAAATCTCCCTGATAAATCCCGCGAAATTTCAGATTTTATTCCGCGAGAAAAAGTTGAGGCAAAAAATCCCGCGAAATTTGATTGGGTAACAGAAAATTTTCCCAAAAATTGTCGCTGGGAAAAATTAGACCGCATTATTGATGGTGATACAATTTATACTACTACGGAAAAAGTGCGACTAATTGGCATAAATACTCCGGAAATAAAATCACCGTTTACGGAAGAAGAACCTGGTGGTCCTGAAGCCAAAGAAAAAATTCGCGGGATTTTAGCTGATACAAAAAAAGTCTGTTTAATTCATGATAAGATTGGTGATAAAATTGATAAATACGGTCGTTCTTTGGATTATGTTTTTACAGAAGACGGAACTGATGTTAATGCCGAAATGCTTAAAACAGGATTTGCGCGCTGGTATTCACGATTCCCGTATGAGAGAAAAGCTGAATTTAAGGCTTATCAAAATCTCGCGAAATCTAATAATTTAGAATTGTGGAAGTAATTTCGCGTAATTCCAAAAAAGACTTATTCGGCTTCGCCTCAATGCGAAAAAAAA
>CAZMOH010000084.1:0-2830 GCA_964567875.1 uncultured Candidatus Peribacteria bacterium
AAAACACACGGAGTAGCCATTGGAATTGGAGTAGCAGAAGTTCAGCCGTTAGCTCATATTGCCAGCTTTCAAGCATTTGCCCGTGACGGAAGTTTGTTTGAAACAAGTGCTATTTTGGAAATCCGTGATTCTAAAGGAAAAGTTTTAGAAAAATTTGAAGCTGAAAAGCACAAGAAAGAAGGACTTGAGCCAGAAGCTACTGCTTTAGTTCGCGATATTTTGACTGATGAAACAAGTCGCCCCACAACTGATGGATTTGATTGGAATAAGCTTTTACAACTAGATGAATTAGACAACGGAGCGAAAACCGGGACCTCTAATCGTCCCGCTGAAAACCCTGATTTCAATCCTGATGAGCCTGAGTCGGAAGAAAATCCGAAAACTATTGTGGTTCCTAGTGATAGCTGGACTATTGGATTTACGCCTAATCTTGTCGCGGGAGTTTGGGTTGGAAATAATAGCGGAAAACCAATGAAATCTGGAGCAACTGGTTTAACAGTCGCAGCCCCGATTTGGAAAAAATTCATGACCGAAGCTCATAAGATTATGTTTGAAAAAAATCCCGCGAAAAAAAACAAAGAATATCCAGTTGTGCCTTTGGAAAAGCGGAAAATAAATAAATTCACCGGAAAATTAGCCAGTGAGTTCACTCCTAAAAAACTAGTAACCGAAGCCCTTTTTGCCAGTTATTCTGTACCACAGGAGAAAGACCCCGAGATGAAAAAGGTCAAAATTGACCGAATTTCGCGTAGATTTGCCAACCGCTTCACTCCTGATTTTTTGAAGGAAGAACGCTATGTTTTGGAATTACATTCCTTACGTCCAGATTTACCGAACTGGGAAGTTCCTGTGCAAGAATGGGTAAAAAAACATCCAAAATTTATCCAAAGTTTAGGAGAAATTATGGATGATGAAAATGAAGACAATCCTGAGTTCAGACAAGACCAAGAAATGACGGAAGAAGAATATCTGAAGCGTTTGGAGAAATTGAAAAAATTATTAAATCGTCGAGGAAACGGGGAAATTTCGCGGGGTTTCCCCCCTGAAGTTTCTATTATCTCTCCCAAAGACGGCGGAAATATTTCCACTGGAGAAATTGAGATAAAAGTAGCCGCTAGTTCTAGAAAAGGAATTAAAGAGGTTGATTTTTATTTTGATGACCAATTTGTAGGAAGTGTTAGAAAAAAACCTTGGCTCAAAAAGATAAAAATTCCCGCGAAATTAGCTGTCAGTAGCCAGCATATTATTAAAGTGGTAGCTATTGATAACCAAGATATCGCTGGAAAAAAAGAGATAAAAGTTAAAATTGCTCCTGACACCAAAGGACCAAATATTATCTTTCTCGGTCCCCTTCCTCAGCAGAAAATCCCTGCGAATTCTCAAATTGAAGCTTTGATTTCGGCTCAGGATTTTGAATCAGGAATTAAAGCCGTAGAAATTTTGTGGAAAGGTCAAAGTTTGGGGTATTTACAACAACCACCTTATAAAAAATCTTTTAATGTTGGGGAAGATACCGGAAAAAAGTTTTTAACGGCTCGTGCCTGGGATATTCATAATAATATCACGGAAAAAAGTATTCCCTTGTTTATTCAAAACGAATCATTTTTAGCCAACAAAGAACCCGAAATAACTAGTCTTAAAGCTTATCGCCAGAATCTATCCGTAACCGTGGTTATTCCTAATCCAAAAAATATTGAGTGGTTAGAATTAACTGCTGCTCAAGATGGTGAAAGTATTTTCGCGAAAAAAATAACTAATCCTAATGCTAAAACTATGATTTTCCAGATTTCTAAAAATGGTTCCGGATTAGCTAAAGTAAAATTACAAAGCAAAGCTAAAAATTCGCGAAAAATCCGCACCACTGGTAAAGAAATTAAATTTTAGATGAAATTTTTAAAAAAAATCCCGCGAAATTTTAGTTGGAAAAAATTTATAAAAAATTTTTTGCTAACCATTATTATTGGGACAATAATAATTATTAGTGGGGCTAGTTTGTTTGTTTTAAGTGAAAAATATCAAAAAAATTTCGCGGGAAAAAAGGATTGTGCTGTTGTTTTTGGTGCCGCTGTCTGGCGAGACGATATTCCCTCGCACGCTTTATTTGATAGAACTATAGCCGGGATTGAGTTATTTAAAAAAGGACAAGTTAATTGTCTAATCTTTTCTGGTGGAAAATCTCGTTATGGCACACATGAAGCAGAAGTTATGAAAAAAATAGCTTTAGAAAATAAAATTCCCGCGAAAAAAATTTTCTTGGATTATGAAGGAAATAATACCTGGGAAACACTTCAAAATATTCGGAAAAATTTCGCGGGAAAATCATTTGTTTTTGTTTCTAATGATTTTCATTTAGCCCGAATTCGTTTAATCGCCTGGAAAATGGGAATAAAAGATTTCGCTCTACAATCGGCCAAATATCAAAATGGTAAATATTTCAAAGGAAATTATTTTTTCTGGCGAGAAGTAGCTGGAGTTCTTTATTATACTTTTTTTGATGGGGTAAAAAATCCCGCGAAATTTTTGGATTTTACTAAAAAATTACTAAAATAACCAGCGAACCGTTGAGGGCGAGTAGCTCAGTGGTTAGAGCAGGGCGCTCATAACGCCTTGGTCGTGGGTTCAATTCCCACCTTGCCCACCATGTTTTCTAATGTCTAAAATATTATGAAAAAATACTTTGCTATATTTTTTCTAGTTTTGCTTATTTTAATCACAATTTTTTTGGTGCAAGAATTTTGGCGAGAAAATTCGCGGGATTTTCAAATTTTTGCTGAAAAAGATTACCTTTTAATTAAATCAGAAACAGGAAGGATTTGGGGATATGGGAATT
>CAZMOH010000085.1:0-2819 GCA_964567875.1 uncultured Candidatus Peribacteria bacterium
GTTCTCTGTGAAGAATGTTATTTGAAAATTGTTGATTAAAATTTCGCGGGATTTTAAGGAGCTATAAAATAATGAACAATTGTCCAAGCTGAAAAAGTTATTACTAATCCTATAACAGCTCCCATAATAATGTTTTTTGCTTCAGTAGTTGCTTCATCATCTCCAAAATGCATTATTAAACGAATACCAGCGTAAATAATGGCAATAACGGCGAAGATTGCAATTAATCCTAAGATAAAATTAACCCAACGAGCAACAAAAGATATTCCACCAAAAACACTTGGTATAACTAGTTGTCCGTCACCACCGGTGATAATAGCTAACATCGGTTTAGCTGAGACTAAAATAATTATTCCAACAACGCCAAACAAAATTCGTTTTTTCATTTCAGCAATTTGAGATTCGTCTTCTCCTCCAGCAATGATTAGAGTGATAGCATTCCAAACAATAAAAGCCACCGCAATCACTACAGCAAACATTGTTAAATAATCAAAAATACCGATAACTTCTGTCATTCCATATTTAGCAAAATCTGCAGGATCTACTCCTCCGCGAAAAATTTCTCCCGATCTTCCAAAAACAACCCAATCTACTAAGTTAACGGCTACCATCATCAATAAAAATCCTGTTCCAATTCCTGCAATTTGAGAAATTGCCTGTTTATATTTATCTTCGCTTCCGTGAGTAAGATAAAGTTCAATTCCAGCATAGATTAATAAAATAATAGCAATGGGACCCATTAATTTTTTCAAAAAAGATAGGAGCTTCATTACTGCATCACGAAATTGGATTTCCCCACTTTGTTTACTACCATAAGTGTAATCACGAATATTGCTATTTTCAGAAAGGTTAAGTTTACTATTTTGTTCAAATAATTCGGAAGTTTTAGGAACAGTAATTTGAGCATGTGTTAAGGAAATCCCTCCAATTATAGTTAAACTTATCAAAATTCCGCGAAAAAATTTTTTCATTTTAAACAATTAAGAATCTAACAATGGTATAAGCAGAGAAAGCAATAATTATTCCGATAATACTGGAAATAATCATTTTTTTAGCTCTTTTCATTTGATCGTCATCCCCAAAGCTAATAACATAGTATAATCCAGATAGAACTAACATAGCAGTTGCAACAATTCCAATAAAAGATAACGAAAAGTTAACCAACCCTGCCACTTCTTTAATAATAATTTGTGAGGACTCATGAATATTTTCAAAAGATAAAGCTCGAACAATCACTTCTGCTAAAAGAATAAAAGCTGTCCCCATTAAAAAAGATTTTAAAAATTGTTTTTCTTTAGAAATTGTTTCGTCTTCTTCTCCACCCATGATTAATCCATATCCAGTAATTAAAGCATTGATTAACATTAATCCCCCAGCAATATATTCAAAGAATCGTACAACTTCCATCACAATTGAACGAAAATTTTGAGCTGAAACACCTTCTAGAACATCATTTCCATCAGCAGGATTAAAGACTTCATATCCAATAAATTCAGCTAAAGAGATAATTCCTAACCCTAAAATAATCCAGCCAAACTGTTCCTTTAAATCTGATAATCGTTCTGATTTTCCACGCGCTAGGATAAATTTCACTCCTAAAATGAATAAATATAAAATAGCTAAGGTTCCTAAGGCTCGATTGACTTTCCGAATTAAATTCCCGCGAAAAATTTGTTGCAAAGTGTTTTGAGTATTTCCAATAAATCCACCTCCCAGTTGCATAACAATATTTTTAGTTAAAATGGTATCTAAACCATCTTCGCTTTGAACAGGATTCCCTTCATCATCAAATTTATTTTCATCTTCTAATTTAAAGTATTTAGATCCACGATATTTATTTATTGATTCTTCAAAAAAATTCGCAGATTTTACAAAGAAATAATCAGCTATTTTAAGTTTTTCTATATCATCTGATATCTCATTGTTATCTTTATCAATACACTTGCCACTATTAATGTTTACTTTACCTTCAAGATTTTTTTCTAAATTTTTACGACACTCCTTCTTCTCATCTAAACAAGAAAGGGCCTTTTCCAAATTTATATAAGCCTTTAATTCACTTTCATAAGCTGATTTTTGGTAAGCATTTTTTTTATAATCAAATCCCTTCTCTAGTTTCGTTTGCCTAAACCCTTGTTCTTTATTAGCAATTGCTTCACATTTTTGTTGAACTAGAGATTCGTATAAATCTTTTTCATTAGTATTTTCTTGGGCAAAAGTGGTCATAAAAAACCCCGCGAAAAAAATATTTCCAATTAAAAACCCCGCGAAAATTTTTATTTGCTTTTTCATTTCTGTTGATTATACCTGTTTATTCTAGTTTTTACAAATAATTTTGACAAAAAAGTTTGGAAACTTACAATTTTTCCGCAATTTTGTTCTTTTCAAACACAAATGTTAGCTTGGTTACTAATTCCAGCCGGGATCGTTATTATTATTAAGTCTGCCCAAATTGGGAATTTTATAGGCGAGATAGATTTCGCGGAAAAATTTTTCGGATCAGGAGGAACTTATACTTTTATTAAACTTTTTGGGTTGGCAACGACAATTTTAGCAATAGTTTGGCTAACAGGTGATTTACCAGCTTTTTTGCACAGAACTCTTGGTAGATTTTTCGGAAGTCCTCAATAATTTGGGGCTATAGCTCAATTGGCTAGAGCACCTGCTTTGCAAGCAGGGGGTTCAGGGTTCGAGTCCCTGTAGCTCCACCACAAAATTTCGCGAAATCTTTCAAATAAACTCAGGGTTGGTAGCTCAGTGGTAGAGCAAGGGCCTTTTAAGCCTTTGGCCGAGAGTTCGATCCTCTCCCAACCCACCAT
>CAZMOH010000086.1:0-2578 GCA_964567875.1 uncultured Candidatus Peribacteria bacterium
TTTTCGATTTTAAATTACAAATAAACAGAATTTAATTTACTTTTGGATTATATTAAATATCAATGTTTAAACTTAATTTACCAAAATACACCTTCCGTTTAACTAAAAAGGAAGATAAAATTTATATTTTTGATGAAATTCGCAAAAAAAATATATATTTAACTCCAGAAGAATGGGTAAGGCAACATTTTATTCGCTTTTTAATAGATAAACAAGCTTTTCCACAGAGTTTAATCGCCGTAGAAAAAGAAATTAAAGTCAATAATTTAAAAAAAAGATTTGATATTTTAGTTTTCAATACCCAAGGAGCGCATGAAGTCATTGTGGAATGTAAAGCTCCAACTATTAAGATAACTCAAACTACTTTTGACCAAATTGCTAGATATAATTTTACCTTAAAAGCAAAATATTTAATAGTTACAAACGGAATAGAACATTATTATTGTAAAATGGATTTTAAAAATAAAAAATATATTTTTTTAGAAGATTGTCCTAAATACCACTTATAAAAATGAAAATAAAAAATAAAATTAAAATGATATTTATACTTTTAGTATTAATAATTGGATTGACTTATTTTGTACCATCATCATCGAAAGATTTTTTTAAGTTGTATAAAAAAGAGGATGTTGCTTCAAAAAATCTAAAATTATTTCAATCTAGAAAAACCAAAACAATTGTTATAAACAATGTTAAATGGACTTATTACACAGGAGGGAAAGGCAAGAAGACCATTTTATTTTTACACGGAATGGGTGGAGCTTATGATTTATGGTGGCAACAAATACTGGCTTTAGAGCAAAAATACAAAGTGATTAGTTATTCTTTACCAGAAGAAATAAATAGTTTAACACAAGCTAAAAACGGAATTGAAAAAATATTAGAAACAGAAAAAGTAGAAACCTTTTACGGAATTGGTACGTCAATGGGAGGATATATCCTTCAATATTTGGTGCAAAAAATGCCAAATAGAATTGAAAAAGCTGTTTTTGGAAACACCTTTCCTGTAAATGATTTAATTTCAACAAAAAATAAAACTAAGAGCAAGATAATCCCTTTATTGCCCGAAATTTTAATCTCAAAACTTGCAAACAAACAGTTAAAAGAAAAACTACTTCCAGCAGGAAAAAATTCTGAATTACTAGCTGCATTTTTACCAAGCTTGCCATTTTCTAAAAGACAGTTTATCAATAGATATGCTGTAGTGATTGATCCTTTTTCAATGAAAGGAAGCTATGCAATTAACAAAATTCCAAAATTAATTATTGAATCTGATAATGATCCTTTAGTAGAAAAAAAATTGCGTGATGAACTGAAAAAATGCTATTCAAAAGCTCAAGTAGTTACCTTTCATAATGAAGGACATTTTCCATATATCAATGCAGCTCCAGAATATAATAAAGTAATTACTGATTTTTTTGATAGTTCAAATCCGTTTGATTCTATTGAAAACACCATCCATAATTATTTTTCAGGCAGAAAATTAGCTAATATTGAGTTGTTAAACGATGCTTTTTCAGATACTGCAAAATTATATACCTTAAAAAATGATAAAATACTTGAAATTCCTTTGCAAAGTTATTTAAATAAAGTAAAATCAGACGGTAAGCAAAACGCCACAACTACCATAGTAAACGGAAGTATTGTAAATAACATGGCTAGTTTTCAAACTTCTTTTGTTTATCCAAAAGTAAGTTATACAGATTATTTAACTTTAATGAAGATAGAGGGTAAATGGAAAATTATAGCCAAGACTTTTACAAAAAATTAAAAATGGAAAAGCTAGTACTGTTTTCTTCTCTTTCTACCTCTATAAAATGGATTTTTGCATGTACAACTTTCATTATCATATCAGGAAATTTATTGCTATTTCTACTTCATAAAATAAAAACTAATTTTACCACAAAAATATAACAATGAGAAGATATTTAGCAGAATTTTTAGGCACTTACGGATTGGTTTTTTTTGGAACAGGAGCAATTATTGTAAATGACATAACATCTAATTCCTTTGGATTAACAGGTATTGCTATTGCCTTTGGATTAATTGTTGCGGTAATGATTTACACTTTTGGAAGTATTTCTGGAGCACATATAAATCCAGCGGTTACCATAGCTTTTACTTTAAAAAAGAAACTAGATTTAAAAGATTGTTTTGGATATATAATTTGTCAAATTATTGGAGCAATTGCTGCATCATTTACCTTACATTTTTTATTTAGAAATCATCAAACTTTGGGAATGACATTGCCTTCTGGAACAGTACTACAATCGTTTATTATGGAATATATTTCAACTTTTTTTATGATGTTTACTATTTTAGGAGTAACAAAAAAAGGAAATTCTAATACCAAATCATTAGCAGGAATTGTTATTGGTTTTGTGATTTTAGCAATGATTTTTGTCGCAGGTCCTGTATCTGGAGGAGCTTTTAATCCTGCTCGTAGTATTGGTCCAGCAGTAGTTGTTGGAAATTATAATCATTTATGGATTTACTTAACTGCTCCAATCTTTGGGACAGTAACTGCAGTGTTTGTTTGGAACTTTTTGTTTGAAAAGGTTAAAATTAGTAATTAGCA
>CAZMOH010000087.1:0-2535 GCA_964567875.1 uncultured Candidatus Peribacteria bacterium
CGTCCGCAAAGTTTTGCGGAGAAAAGGGGAGTTTTGCGAATAAATGCGGATTATCTAAATGATTTTGTTTCACAGAAAGTAGAAGTTGAATTGTTGGAGAGGTAGGATTTTTTATAAACAAACCCCCTCTCGCTCCCCCTTGTCAGGGGGAGAATGAAACAATTATTTAAAAATTTAAATTTCGCGGGATTTTTTGTAATACAAAAAAGTCTAAAAAAGGTTTGAGACATCATCTAAAACCCTCTCCTAGAAGGAGAGGGGATGATTTTAGTAGATTTTATGAATCTATGGATAATTTATTAAAGGACAGATATTTGATTTCTTAATTCACGGGCTTGTGTTATATTATTTTCCATTGTATGTCCAAGGGAGCTAAAGAAAGCTTTTTGTTGGTCTTCATTTAGTCTGTTTGTTGCTTCTGTATAGATAGCTGTCATTAATACAGGGAAATGATTACTCTTTGCTGTGGTTAATGCTTTCTCAATTATGTTAAAATATAGTTTTTGTCCGCTGTATTTATAAATGGCTCCAAAGAATTTATTAGGATTTTTTATTTTTATTCCACTCATTGTAGTTTTTATTTTGCCTACCCAATCTTTGGGAGAGTTAGTATATAATTCTCTTGCGAAAGATTTCACTTTTCCAGCAGCTTTAGTTATTAAACCTGGTTTTTCAATTTTTACTTTTGCTTCTTTTGCTTTTGCTTTTGCTTTTGCTTCTGCTTTTGCTTCTGCTTTTGCTTTCGCAGTTTTTACTTTATCTTTCGCAGTCTCTAGTTTTTCTTTCGCAGTTTTTAGTTCTTTTCTGGTTTTTATTTCTTCACGTAGTTCTTTTTGTGCTGCTCTATGTCTTTTTTTATTAATTTTTTTTGCCTTACGGTCAGCTAATCGGTCGTTAGTATCAACGTTTTCACGAGAGAATTTTTGATCTGCTCTCTTTTTCATCTTGTAATCAAGTTCTCCCGTAGATTTTAAATTTTTTCCAGTTTCAAATTTCTTAATATTTCCATTGTTATCCAATTCTATCTTTATTTGTCCGTCTTCAGTTTTAATTTTGAGTCCATCTTTAACAGTTTTAATTTCCTCACCTTCATATTTCACAAATTCACCATTATTATTATTCTTAATTTTTATTTCAAATTTATTATCTCCTGTTTTTTCTATTTTAAACTTTCTTTCTCCAAACTCAAATTTGTTTTTGCCTTTAGTTATTTTAGCTACAACCTTATTACGCATTTCATTTTCTATGAATTTAGTAGAATTATCAACTAATTCACCATTTTCTTTAAAGAATATATCAAGATCTGGATCAACCTTACCTTCAAGTTTTGAGACTTTACCTTCTAATTTAGTTGTAACTTCACTATAAAATTCAACGGGATTTGTGAATTTTTTATAAGTAGATTTTAATCCTTTTATGATTTTTCCAGGAAGTTTGATGATTTTTCCAGGAAGTTTAGCTATTGATGTGATAGCATTTTCCCCAATAGCTACTGATGCTCCTCTAATATAAGCAAAGGCTTTTCCAACTAGGGTTGCTTTTTCAGCCATTGCTAATCTGCCGGCAGCTCCAGCTCCACTTCCAGGAATGAAAAAACTTGCGATATTAAAAATAGCATGACCAAGGGCTTTACCTCGATTTCCTTTTTCTCCCCATTCCAGAGTTCCGTCTCCATCTATATCGCTAAATCCGAGGATAGCTGCTCCCATCATTTTCCAAGTTTTTCCCATAGTACTGAATGAAAATTCACCAGTTACAGGATCTCTTCCAATTAAAGCTCCTAATCCCTTTAATGTATCTATAGGATGTTCAATCATAGTGGCAATTCCTGCGACTAATTCTCCGGCACCTTCTACTATCCCCGTTACAGTATCTCCTACAAAATCTAAACCTCCTCCGACAAATTTACTAATAATAGGGATGTTTTGTTTTTCTAACCATGTTCCAATTTTAGATACTGTTTTTGGAATGAAAGATAAAACAGGAACAGCTATTCCTTTAACCAATTGACCAACTCCTTTCATTACTCCGCCAATTGTTTTTTCATAAATATTTAGTTTTGGGGAAGGAAGGTCTTCTATCTTTAGTTTGTCAAGAAAACCAATTTGCTGAGAAACATTTTTTATAAAAGGGCTTATTTGTTTATTAAGTCCATCACCGAGATTTCCCATTAAAAGTAATTCTGAATCAAAATTCGCGGAAATTCTTTCATTTCGTCCTTGATTCATTTTCATTTGTAAATCAAGTGCCTGAATTCCAGTTTCTAAACTAGAAGAAGCATCATTTAGGATAAGGTCTTGTTGACTCATTTTATCTCTCTGTGAGAGAGAACTATTTAATCTATTTTGAATCTGCATTTGTCCATTTTCTAATGCAGTATTTATTTGCTCAGTTTTATCTTTTGTTTTACCTAAAGAATTCAGTTTTTTTTGTAAATTTTCTTTTTTAAGCATTACCGCTCGATATTGGGGAGATCCTTTTGGTAATTTTTGCAAAGTTTCATCAAGGTTTGTTATAGCTGTACTGACATGGGCT